>NZ_JBZCPP010000021.1:0-64085 GCF_058267515.1 Pradoshia sp. Z6_59 | reverse complement strand
CTAAGTCCAGTTGAATACCGGACTCAGATCTTAGAAGCTGCTTAATTTTTTGTGTCTAACTTTCTTGGGTCAGATCAGGAAAATTAATGCTCTTTTTTTATGCAGCTAAAGAGGCCAGGTTAGCTGAATAAGAATATAATATATTAGCCTAAAAAGTGAGTAATTACTCACTTTTTTATATTGAAAATTAGCTGTCTTGGAATTATAATCAACCTAAGTGAGTAAACACTCACTTTTGAAAGGAGGATACATAATGAACGAAACTAATACTATTCAAGTACAAGCAGTCACGAAAAGTTTCGGCAAAAAAGTGGTATTAAAAGATATCAACTTAGATATTAAACAAGGTAGTATCTATGGTTTTATAGGGCCTTCAGGAGCAGGAAAAACAACCTTGATAAAGTTGATTGTTGGAATGGATTTTCCTGATGAAGGTTCCGTCCATTTATTAGGTGAAAAAATGCCTAATTTAAACATCTTGCAAAGAATTGGCTATATGGCACAATCAGATGCCTTATATGAAGCACTAACTGGTAAAGAAAATCTTATGTTTTTCGCATCGCTCTTTAAGTTAGACAAAACTGAAAAACAGAAACGGATTGCTTATGCCGCACAATTAGTTAACTTGACCGCAGACCTTAATAAAAGAGTGTCAGCGTATTCAGGAGGTATGAAACGTCGATTATCTCTTGCAATTGCTTTAATTCAAAATCCCCAAGTTTTGATATTAGACGAACCTACTGTGGGAATAGACCCTGAATTAAGATTAAGTATTTGGAATGAGCTCTTAAGATTGAAAAACGAGGAAGGCAAAACGATTATTGTAACGACTCACGTAATGGATGAAGCCGAAAAATGTGATTATATCGCAATGGTTAGAGATGGTTCATTCATAGCATCTGGCACACCTCGCCAATTGAAAGAACAATATAATGTCAATAGTTTAGATGAGGTATTTTTGGGTGCTGGGAGGAAGGTACAATGAGAACAGTAGCACTTATTAAGAGGATTTTATTGCAAATACTTAGAGATAAGCGTACATTGGCTCTTCTCTTTGTTGCTCCATTATTAGTATTAACACTAATGAACCTAGTCTTTAATGGAAATACCGTTGATCCTGTTTTAGGAGTTGCTAATGGGAATCAGCAAATTATCGAAAAATTAGAAGATGCAGATATTGTAGTAAAAGAATATAACAAAGTTTCCAATGTTAAGGATATGATACTTGATAAAGATTTAGATGGTTTTTTACAAGTGGAAGGCGATCAAACAACCTTAACTTTACTGAATGATGATCCGACAATAGCGAAAAGTTTAGAAATGAAAGTAAAGCAAATTGATACTCAAGCAAAGCAATTGAAATTGATGGGGACTAACGCAATACAGAGTGAATTGCTCTCACAAGATTCCTTGAACACAAATTATGTTTATGGCAGCAGTGAAACAGAGCTTTTTGATACCTTTAGTCCTATTTTAGTCGGGTTCTTTGTCTTCTTCTTCGTCTTCTTAATCTCTGGCATAGGCTTATTAAACGAAAGAACAACTGGCACGTTGGAAAGACTATTAGCAACCCCTATTAAAAGAGGAGAGATTGTCGCAGGATACCTTGTTGGCTATGGTTTACTGGCTTTGATACAGACAGTTATAATCGTTTTGTTTGCGATAAATGTATTGGATATGGTTTTAGTTGGTTCCATTTGGACTGTTATGTTAATCAATGTCATCATCGCCCTTGTAGCCTTGTCACTCGGAATATTATTATCTTCTTTCGCAAGTTCCGAGTTCCAGATGATTCAGTTCATACCAATTATTATTGTGCCACAAATATTCTTCTCAGGTATTTTCTCTATTGAGGGAATGGCGGATTGGCTACAAGTATTTGCAAACTTTATGCCGTTGTATTATGCAGCAGATGCATTAAAAGGAGTAATGTACGAGGGATTAAGTTTATCTGAAATTAGTAGTAATTTATATATTCTATTGGCTTTTGCAGCAGTATTTATCGTTTTAAATTTGTTTGCTTTGAAAAAGTATCGTAAGCTATAATACGGAAGCGATACAGCTTTACGCAAAGATGGTGATTTAAATGGTTAATAATAATCTACTGGATGAAATGGCTAAAATACTTGAAAAATCCAATAAACAAACGGTTAAGCAAAAGAAAATTATTGAGGTTGCTATCACTGCTTTTGCGGAAAAAGGATATTCAAATACATCAACATCTGAAATAGCTAAAAAAGCAGGCGTAGCAGAAGGAACAATTTTCAAACATTATGGAACAAAGGAAAATTTATTGTTATCTATAATGGTTCCTTTTCTAAAAGATTTTTTTCCTACGATGGCAGATGAACTCATTGGGGAATTAATGAATGAAAAGCGTTCTTTTGAGGAATTCTTAAGAGTTCTTTTAACAAATCGTAGTGCTTTTGTTGCGGAAAATAGAGAAATATTTCAGGTGTTCATTAAGGAAATATTTTATAAAGAGGAACTTAGAAACGAATTCCTTCCCTTTGTTTTAGAAATTGGATCCAAGCACTTAATAAAAGTGATTGAAGTGTTTAAACAACGGGGCGAAATTAGAGATATACCGAATGAAATAATTTTAAAAATGCTAGGCACTGTAATAGGTGGATTATTTATTTCTAATTTTGCATTGCTAAATAAACATTCGGTTAGCGAAAATGAAATTGAGGAAGCCATATTTTTTATTCTGAATGGTCTTGGACATTCTCCTCAATAGAGGGATTTTTCTTTGAAGGATTATAGATAACAATAGATTCCAATAGATTTATATAAAACCCTCTCTTTTCATTTAAAGGTAGCTATATTTTAGCTGCCTTTCTTTTTTATACAGAAAAATTATGGAATTATGCCGAATTAACATTATAAGCATTGTGAATGTTTGTACTTAAACAAACGGGGGCAATTGAACAACGGAGACAGCAAAAAAGCTGTCACTTTTTATGATATTAGCAACTATCCTTACAAAACAGCCAAAATAATAGAGTATGCATAGAGCTTGTTATCAGTTTCTAAATGAAGAGAGACTGATAAAGAATTAGAACGATTAAATTTAAAACGCTATTGTGTGGACAAGTTTCTTCATTATTAAGGATGGTTTTAAATTATGTGTACAGATTAAACCCACCAGATTCTATGGTTAAAAAGAGATTGTTTTGTAACCAAAAGGTCGTTAGATGACGGTCATTTCTTATTACCGAACGGAATGAATAGAAGCTCTTTAAGTAAGCCAATAGCAGCATTAATTATAAAGAATTATTTTCTACTTGCTGATTACATATTTCTAATAATACGATAAGTATAATCTTAACCTTTAACTATAGGACGTGATTTGAAAATGAAGCAGAGAATTTTAATTATAGAGGATGAGCCACAGCTGGCAAGGCTTTTGCAATTGGAATTGCAATTTGAACAGTATGAATCTGATATTGCGCATACCGGACGGGAAGGCTTAGAAAAATTCAAGGAAGGGAGTTACGATCTTATTCTCCTTGATATTATGCTCCCTGAACTAAATGGCTTGGAAGTCCTACAGCAGATTCGAAGTTCGGCATCCTATATCCCTGTCATTTTATTAACTGCCAAAAATGATGTGAAAGACAAGGTTGCGGGTCTGAATTTAGGGGCAAATGATTATGTGACGAAGCCATTTGAATTTGAGGAATTGCTGGCACGAATACGAGTAAATTTAAGATTCAGCGCTGTTTCTGTAGCTGCTGAGGCTCCTTCAATAAATGAATGTAGTTTTGGCTCTATTCATGTGAATCTGGATAGCCATGAAGTATCGAAAGATGGGAAAATCATTGAATTAACTCCACGTGAATTTGATTTACTTGTTCATTTTATGCGGAACTCACGTATCGTCCAAACAAGAGAGCAAATATTAGATGCGGTGTGGGGATTCGATTATTATGGGGATACGAATGTGGTTGATGTTTATGTACGCTATCTCCGTCAAAAACTTGGGAATCAAGTGATACAAACGGTACGGAGTGTTGGGTATGTTATGAAGGAGGAATAGGCTTTGAAATTACAAACCAAGATTAATTTGTTATCCACTGTCCTCACCCTCTTCCTTTTTTGTCTGAGCTTTATCGGCATTTATTATTTCTATAAGTATTTGGCCTATGATACAGAGTACGAGCGGCTAAAAGGATATGGAGATGAAATGTTGGCTGCAATCAGTGAATTAGACAGTGCCAATAATATTGATACTTTATTGCGTTCCTATATTCCGCAGAATGGGATGATTCATATAACCGATTCGAATGATCATGCCTTTTTACGCCTGCAGGCTACTTCTACAACAGATAAAATGAATTATGAGATAAATGAAAATGACAGTTACACCATCTCCGAGTGGGAAGGTGTACCGATAATGGCCATCCGCTATCCGATGGTCTGGCCGGATTATTCACTTGTCAACGTGCATTTTGTTCAGCCTTTGGGTGAAGTGTCTGATAATATGGCTATCTTAAAATGGATCTTGATCTTAATCACCTTGCTGGCGATTATCCCTATTTACTTAGCAAGCCAGCTGCTTGTTCGCCTAATTGCTATCCCAATTCAAAGGCTGACTAGCACGATGCGCCGAAACATTTCACAATCCAGGTATGAGAAGCTGGAAACACCCGCAAATAAAAAAGATGAAATCGCTGAGATGACTTATACGTATAATTCACTCATGGATAAGTTAGAGGACAGCTATGCAAAGCAGCAGCAATTTGTCGGAAATGCTTCACATGAACTGAAAACACCACTCACGATAATTGAATCATATGCAAAGCTTCTCCAGAGAAGAGGCTTTGAAAATGAAGACATCAATCACGAGGCATTAGAGGCAATCACGAATCAAACAGCCCAAATGAAAGCGATGATGGAACAAATGCTTGAGCTGGCTAAAGCGAATGAAACATTACAGATCAAGTGGGAAACCATTTCGTCGAGGCAGCTTTTCTCAGATACCGTGGTCAGCTTTCGACAAGCTTATAAACGGGACATTAATCTACATGCAGAAGATTTTACGTTCACGACGGATGTATCAAAGCTGAAACAGATTATCTATATCTTACTTGATAATGCCCGCAAATATAGTGAGGGCAAGATTGATGTATTCATAAAAAATGGCCGAAACGTGACAATCACAATCCAGGATTATGGCGTAGGGATTGCCGAGGAAGATATCCCTCATCTCTTTGACCGTTTTTATCGAGTGGCCAAGGACCGTAATCGTCTAACAGGGGGCACAGGTCTTGGTCTAGCGATTGCCAAGGATCTTGTTGAATTACTTCAGGGGACCCTTATCGTTGAAAGTGAAGTTGGCATAGGAACAGCTTTTATCGTAACACTGCCTAAGGAGGAACAAGCATATGAAAATTAACCGTACTTGGATATTGCCAGTCCTCCTTTTAATAGGGATCATTAGCTTATCGCTTTATGCCTATAACCAGATTATGACTAAGACAATTTTTAGAGAAGCGGAGATAAAAAATCGGGTAGAGTCTCTATTTAACGGCCAAGTTCAGTCCGTTACGAAAATAAAAGATCAATATGAAGTAACTTTTTCAAAAAATGACTTCCTATATGAACTGTCAGTTGATGAAACGGAAGGGACATTCAGTAATATTTCACTGATTAAAGAAGGTACGATAAAAGAACCACCTAAGGAAGAAATCCCAGAGGAAGTAGCACCAGCAGAAGAGGAAAAACCAATAATTGAAGAACCTGAAGCGGTAAAGCCGTTAACCGAACAACAGGTGATCGAAATTGCTCGTTCGAAATTTAATGGTGAAGTGGACGAGATTGAGTTTGTAGGTACGAATGATGGTGGCTATTATAATGTAGACATCGAAAACGCTGAGGACGAGGCAACCCTTCAAATACATGCACTGACTGGGAAAATTTTAACGATTACGTATGATGACTAGTTTTCTCATCAATCTCTAATGTTTTCATTTCTTTCTCATGAAACTCTAATGTTTCTCTAATTTACGCTTAATGTTGCCACTATACAATACAAGTAAGTTAAAGAATAAAGGAGAGATTATCATGAAAAGATTAGGGATTGGATTAACGATTTCAGCAGCTGTATTAGGAGGATTTGTCATTGCTCAGTCTATGACAAGCGGATCTGCTGCGACTCAGACTACAGAAAGCACAAAACTGATCACAGAAAAAGAAGCGAAGGAAATTGCATTAGAGAAATTCAACGGAACAATTACAGAGGTTGATTTTGATCAAGATGATCAGCGCCCGCATTACGAATTTGAAATCCAAAGCAATAGTAAAGAAGTAAATATTGATGTTGATGCAAAGACTGGTAAAGCAACCATTACGGAGAGCGAACTAGCTGAAAAAGAAAATTCAGCCAACACGAAACCAGTACAAAACAATCAATTAGCATCTAAAGAGCAAGACGACGATGACGAAGATGATGTAAAGGCAGATTCATCTCAGCCAGCTACTACACAAAAAGCAATCATCACTAAAGCAGAAGCCATTAAAATTGCCTCAACTGTCGCTAAAGGCACTGTAACAAATGTTGAATTAGACAGCGATGATGATGACCAAACTAAGACATATGAATTAGAATTCAAAGACGGAAACGTAGAATATGATATTGAGGTAGATGCATATACAGGAAAAATCATTGAAGTCAATCAGGATATAGAGGACTAATCAGGAAAAATCCTGTATGATTCGATAAAAAGAAAAGCACGATTCTTTCTTTCATAATCAAAGAAAGAATCTTGCTTTTTTATGAATGAGTAGAGGACACATTAGTAGGGAATTTCATTCTACCCATGTTACGATCAAGTTATATTACAAAGAAACAAGCGGAAGAAAAATTGGAGTTAATTAAACCGGAAACTAAATACTTTAGGAGTGTTGCAACAGTGCTGGATAAATTTAAACAGAAATTTAACGAAATAAGTAAAAATGGAGTGACCGTTCCTATGAAGCCAGTAATGCTAGAACAACTCATAAAAAGGCAATCTGGCCAAAAAGATATAAAAGTAGAAATAACAACAGGCCATCTGATTATTCGCGGTACAACAGATACAAATAGTTCATATATAGTAAGTCTAAAACCTATTCATATGGAAAAAAGAGTGATTATTTTTGAAATTGAGAGTTTGAAGCCGATTGATATGAAGATAGATGAAATTAAAATTTTTAACAGTCCGCCATTTTCAGATTCTACAAATCAGACGGTTAAAATGGATTTTAATTCCTGGGATATCGTGAAAAAGATATCTGTTGGTAAAATTAAATCGTATGAGATGAATGATGGGACAATCAAGTTAACATTATCATTATAAGAAGAGCGAGGATTTCCGTAAAAGTGCGGAAATCCTTTTTTTTGACCAAAAAAATTAGACGCAGCACCTATTTTAGATAGAAATACTCAAAATCATTAAAGATACTTCGCACTGGTTATGAGGTAGAACAAGTTTTGTGTATTCGTCTGTTTATATGTTACTTTACGACTAAAATTATTAATAAGTATTCGTAAATCAAAATGTGTATGTTAGATTATATTTAAAAATAGAATTATTGGCTGTGGAAAGTTGAGAATTAAAAAAGGAAAATGCCGGAAACTAACTATTACTGTAGGGTGAAAGTATAAGATAAGTGAGAAATAAGGATGATAAGAAGTTTATGGAGTTATTTCGAAGTACAAATTTACTTTTTTATATTAAATATTCAAAATATTTTGCTATTTATATTTTAGTTGTGTTAATATATCTAAATACTAATATCTCCAATAAAGGAAGGATGCAGAAAAAAAGAAAACATAACACCTTTATTTTTCAGAATATTTAATTAACTACTAAGGGGCGATGGAGATGAAGAGAAAAGAATATATGATTGATCGAATGTATAAGGCATCTACGGGAATCGCAAATGCCGTTTTAGTAACATTAGGAATCGGTCTATTATTTGAATCAATTGGGGGTTATTTTGATTGGCAAATGTTCCTTACTATTGGAGGAGCGGCAAAGGTTTTGCTTGCGCCTGCTCTTGGTGCAGGGATTGCCTATCAGCTTGGAGGTAACTCATTAGTACAATTTAGTGCAATGGCATGTGCCTCTGTTGGTGGAGCAGCTATTCAAAAAACAGCAGAAGGTGCTTTTACGATCGTTACTGGACAACCCATATCGGCTGTATTGGCTGCACTCATCGCTACATATATAGGCAAGAGGATGGTTGGTAAAACCAAATTGGATATTATGGCAATTCCAATCACATCTATTTTTATTGGCGGGATTTCAGGAGTTGGATTAGCAGCGGTGACAACACCATTATTAACAAGGATAAGCGCACAAATTACCGCCTCTGTAGAAGGCTCTCCTTTAATTGGATCAATTGTCCTTTCCTTAATATTTAGCCTTTTATTAATGACCCCAGCTTCATCAGCTGCACTAGCGATTGCTCTGCAGTTGGATCCAGTATCAAGTGCAGCAGCCTTGATTGGCTGTACAGTACAATTTGTAGCCTTTACAGCAATGAGCTATAAAGATAATGATTTAGGTGGCTTCCTTGCCCAATCAATCGTGACACCAAAGGTACAGTTTCCAAATTTGATAAAAAACCCAATCTACATTATACCTGCGTTTACAGCTGCCGCAATTGCTGCGCCAATTGCTACGATGGTCTTTGATTTTAAAGTACCGTATGAACTAGGCGGGATGGGGCTAAGCTCGTTGATTGCACCGATAAACATCTTAGCTAATCAAGGGATGGGCATATTCCTTATCTATGTTGGGATTGGTATGGTGCTTCCTGTTATGATTGCCCTTGCGATTCACCGTCTCCTAAAAATGGCTGGAAAGGTTAAAGCAGGTGATCTTCATCTTGAAGTTCAATAGTTGTCTGCTTTGTCTCTTTTGAAATATTGACTCAAATAGGGGTTTAGGTAAATCATAAGAAGAAGAGAATCTATTTTGATAGAATATGTTAAAAATGAACCTAAACAATGATGAGAGATATAAAAATTTTACGTGGTGAGTAGATGGTTTCTGTATGATGCAGAGACCATCTTTCTTTGTGTACAGAATGATAGCTTAGTTGCTTGTTGATTTAAAATATAAAGTACTTTAGTTTACTTAAGTCCAAAGAATGATTCAGGTGGGCCATGAGTTTAAGAATATGATTAGAATATATCACGATTATTCTTTTGGGTGGTTTATGACTTCATAATCAATAATCAGATTATTATTGGGGAGAAAATTATCTCGATTATTTAAGGGAATTCAGCAAAATAGTAGCAGAAACATATAGTTAATGACATTTGATTGTTGATGAGCAACTTTCCTTCTGCCAAAGGGAAGGTATTCAATTGTAAGGGTAAATGATTTAACTGCTGCTCATCTTCTTTCGTTTAATTTATAGAAAGGCATAGGCATAAAGTCCGTATTTCCGAATCATATTCTTCTAAAAATAGGAAAACGTAAACTGTTCTTCAGATAGTTAGTTTACTAGAATGAAGGGTGTAATTGTGAAAACGATTACATATATGAGTTTATGCAATCGTTTGCCTTGCTAAGAGAAGAATGAAGGAGGAGTGGAAGATGTCTGTGAGAAAGAAGAAAATTATCGCGTTGCTAGGCACATTTTGCTTGTTATTGACAATGCTCCCTCAGCTAAGTGCAAAAGCAGAAGATAGGAACACGGAGATTGTCATCCATTATCAGGGGAATGATGATGCGAAGGATTGGAATTTATGGGTATGGCCTGAAAATGGAGAAGGCCATGTCGAACAGTTTGAGGAAGAAGATGCATTTGGAAAGGTTGCGAGATTTACACTGGAGGGATTTCATGAGCGGGTTGGCTTTATTATTCGTACTGATTCATGGGAAAAAGATGGCGGCGACCGTTGGATTGAAGGAATAAGGGATGGAAAGTCGGAGGTATGGGTTATTTCAGGAGATGATGAAGTGTACTATTCAGAACCAAACAGCGAGCCAAGCATCAAAAAGGCAGCGATGGATAGCTTTACAGAAATTACTGTAACGACAAATAAGCCACTTGATATAAATGAGACAGCGATTGAGCTTGAAAATGTACCAATTCAAGCAATTGTCCCTGAGGATGGGAATAACTCAGTAACAAATAAGTTTAAGATAAAAACAAACAAGAAACTTGATGTGCGTGGCAGCTATGCCATAAAAATTGAGGGCTATGGAGAGCGGGCTGTAGAGATAGGAGAAGTGGTGAGGACTGAGGAGTTTGATCGCCAGTATTACTATAGTGGTAATGATCTTGGGAACACCTACTCACGTTTTTCGACCAACTTCCGTTTATGGGCTCCAACAGCTCAAGAGGCAAAGCTCGTTCTTTATGAAAATTGGAATGATCCTAAGGGCAAGGAAATAACGATGAAGTCGGATAAGAAGGGGACTTGGGCAGCTAAATTAAAAGGAAATCAGGATGGTCTCTTTTACACATATAAAGTGAATATAGGTGGAAAGTGGACAGAGGCTGTAGATCCATATGTAAGGGCAGCATCAGTCAATGGCCAAAAAGGAGCCGTGATTGATTTATCGAAAACAAATCCGAAGGGCTGGTATAAACATAAGAAACCCAAGTTAGCGAGTCCTGAGAGCTCAATTATTTATGAATTGCATGTGCGCGACTTGTCCATCCAGTCTGAAAGCGGAATTAAGCAAAAGGGGAAATATTTAGGTGTTACTGAGAAAGATACTAAGGGACCAAATGGGCTTCCAACCGGTCTTGATCATATACAATCATTGGGAGTGACTCATGTTCAATTTTTGCCTATCTATGATTATAAAACAGTAGATGAAACAAAGCTTGATGAGCCACAGTATAACTGGGGGTATGACCCACAAAACTACAATGTACCGGAAGGGTCTTATTCTACCAATCCCTATGAGCCTAAAGTGAGAATAAAAGAATTGAAGCAAATGATTCAAACGCTCCATGAGGAGGACTTACGTGTAGTAATGGATGTTGTCTACAACCATATGTATGATGCTGCAGAGTCAAACTTTCAAAAGTTAGTTCCTGGTTATTACTACCGCTACAACGAGGATGGTACATTGGCAAATGGTACCGGTGTCGGCAATGATACTGCCTCCGAGCGAAGAATGATGCGTAAATTCATAGTCGACTCCTCAACCTATTGGGCGAAGGAATATAAACTGGACGGATTTCGATTTGATTTAATGGGAATCCATGATGTTGAGACAATGAATGAAGTAAGGAAGGCTTTGAAGCGTATTGACCCATCATTTATCATCCATGGAGAAGGCTGGGATTTAAATACTCCGCTTGCAGCAGACGTAAAGGCAAATCAGAAAAATGCTGAAAAAATGCCCGGCATTGCTCATTTCAATGATGACATTCGAGACGGACTGAAGGGCAGCGTATTTGAAGAGCAGGATAATGGTTTCGTAAATGGAAAATTAAATATGGAAGATCGTATCAAAAAAGGCATTATGGCCGGTCTTGATTATGATGATAACCAGGCAACATACCGTGATCCAGAACAGGTCATCACCTATGTAGAAGCGCATGATAATCACACCCTTTGGGACAAGTTGGAATTGACGAATCCCAATGCAAGTTACGAAGAGAAAAAACAAAGGCATAAACTAGCCTCGTCTATAATTTTAACCTCACAGGGGATTCCATTTATTCACGCCGGACAGGAATTTATGCGAACGAAGTATGGAGACCATAATAGCTATAAATCCCCGGATGAAATTAATCAATTAGATTGGAAACGGAATGCGGAATTTGTGAATGAAGTGAAATATATGTCGGGTTTGATTGAGCTTCGTAAAAACCATCCTGTATTCAGGATGACGGAGGCCAGGACAATAAAGGAAAGTATTCGCTTTTTGAATGCACCGGCAAATATGATTGCCTATACAGTAACCGAACCATCAAGAGGAAAGCAAAAGGGCAGCTATTTTGTAGCACATAATGCCAACACTAAAGATGTAGAGGTAGTACTTCCAGGAAACGCTGTATGGAATGTACTCGTCAATGCGAATGAGGCTTCCTCGAAACCCATATATAAACTGAAAGGGGATAAGGTAATTATTCCAGCATTAAGTACGGTTGTGCTTCAAGAAAAGGGAAATAGATATAAAAAGAAACGCTGATGCATAATTTATCTTAGGCCAAAACAGCTCTGTCATTATAATTACAGAGCTGTTTGGCTTTTCTATAAAACGAATTAGCTATGGCTTCAATAACCATCCTATGCTCCGGCTCTTCCCGGTCAAAGGAGGAGCGAAGGTGTGTATAAGGTGTAGGAAAGGAGCTATCAAACATCTATGCTGCACCTATGCCCCGGCTATACCCGGTCAAAGAGGGAGCAAAGGTGTGTCAAAGGTGTGGGAAAGCAGCTATCGAACACCTATGCTGCACCTATGCTCCGGCTATCCCCGGTCAAAGAGGGAGCAAAGGTGTGTCAAAGGTGTGGGAAAAGAGCTATCGAACACCTATGTTGTACCTATGCTGCACCTATGCCCCGGCTATTCCCGGTCAAAGGCGGAGCAAAGGTGTGTCAAAGATGGAGGAAAGCAGCTATCAAACACCTATGCTCCACACCTATCGTTTTTCCCGCTAGTTTATCCCCTGAGACAAGTAAAGGTGGGATTTAGAAAACGAAAAAGAAAGCCAAAATAGGCTTTCTTTTTACTTAGAGATAAATTGCTGAGTCCAAATGTGACCAGACTTCGCATAACCTACGCCAATATGAGTAAACTTTGAGCTTAAAATATTTGCTCTGTGGCCTGAGCTATTCATCCACGCCTTTACAACTTGTTCAGGTGTTGTTTGACCTTTTGCGATGTTTTCACCAGCAGATTTATAGCTGATACCAAAGTTTTTCATCATATCGAATGGAGAACCATACACAGGGCTAGTATGACTAAAGTAATTATTATCTCTCATATCTTCTGACTTGTATCTAGCTACTCTGGCAAGCTCCCAATCATATTTTAATTCCTGCAAATCTTGTTTTGCTCTTTCTACATTGACAAGCCTTATAACTTCTTGCTCATAGGCTTTTACATCGTCTTGAGTAGGAATATTGATCTTTTGACCAGGATAAATCAAGTTTATATTTGAAATTTGAGAATTGGCTGCAATAAGCTCGCTGATTCCTGTCTCTGTTTTTACAGCAATCTTCCATAATGTATCACCGGAGACAACCGTATATTGATAGTCCGCAAAAGCGGAGGCTGTAGGTAGCAGTAAAGTGGTTGTGAGTATAACTGATGTGATTTTTTTCTTCATCTTTCCTCTCCTTAAAATTTTTATTACAGGTTCGATTATATAAAAGAATGGAAGAGAATTGGTTGTCAATATCAGGAATCTACTAATATTGCCATTTGAACCCCTTTAGAAAGGGATTTATACAAAATTAGTAAATAATAGAATTTAGAATATAACTAGTAATGGGAGAAGTTAATTTTGGTAATAACCCATCACGAAAGGTCAGAGTATAAACATCCAGGCCTGAGGACTTTTTGCCACGAAGATAGGAGGTAAGAGAGGTGTTGAATTCTGATTTGAAAAATAATGAAATATGACAAATTCAAAAACAGTATATACGTTCCTTCTATAAGTCTTTTATACTAGAAGTAGATAGTTGGAAGGGAGGTCCATATAATGAAAAAGATGTTAATTGCACTAGGTGTAACATTATTATTTACAGGGTGCAGTGCTACCGAAAGTTCCATGAAGGAAAACGAAAAGGTGGAGATGGAGAGTTCTGTTGGGCAAAAAGCAGTACATACATATATTAAGAAAGCAAAAGCTCATCTCAGTACAGCTCCTAATTATAATCCGGAAGTCTATGACAATCGGCTTATGAAAATGGCAAGTGAGTCTTTTCAGATATCTGCTGAAGAAGCCGCTCAGATTTACATAGCTTATGAATATGATAAATAATTTTTTAATTTAAATTAAAGCGCTTTCATTTGGTGGGAGTAAATCTTTCTTTCAGATCTGTATTAACCTTCTTATAAAAAGGGTAATAAGCTATTGATAGGGTTATTACAGAGAGGAAGTGGCACGGTGAGTCTCCAGACCATTCTGTTTGATTTTGATGGAACTATTGCCGATACTTTGCCTGTTAGTTTGGATGCTTTTAGGTATGTGTTTAATAAATATGATCAAAGAAATTTAACTGATGAAGAGATTATTAAATTATTTGGTCCCATTGAGGATGTTATTATAAGAAATCATTTACGTACTAAAGAAAAAGTAGAACATGCCATAGAAGATTTTTATGACCATTATGAAAAAGGGCATAATAGTGAGTTTGAATACTTAACCGAAATACAGGAGATGCTTGATGTATTAAAGGATATGGATATGAATCTGGGAATTGTTACAGGAAAGAGCAGAAGATCATTAACGCTCTCACTAGAGTTATTGAATCTATACGACTATTTCGATGTGACCATTTCTGGTGATGAAGTTAAAGCACCTAAACCCGATCCTGAGGGAATACAGAAATCACTATTTTTACTTCATAATGATTCATCTGAGGCCATAGTTGTTGGAGATAGCCAGGCTGATATCGCTGCAGGAGCTTCAGCGCACGTAACAACCATCGCAGCTCAATGGTTTAGCACAGTTCAAACGAGCCTGTATGGAACAAAGCCTTCTCATATTTGTAAGACTCTGCCTGATTTTATCAAACTGATAAAAAAGTATAAGCATGAAAATTCAATTAATAAACATAAAAAATAAATGTGTTATTCCAATTAATTCCTTTTAAATTAACTATTTGTTGTTAAATTTAAAAGGTCTTTTTTGTTTACAAGATTTTTTTGAAGGTGAAACATTGTGAAAATCAATGATTAGTTTAGTATAATAGTCTTGTATGTGAAAGGGGGCTCTCACGTTGAAGGTGAAAAAAACCATATGGGGAAGTATAGGAATGTTAATAATGGTTCTTCTCTTGGCTGGTTGTAATGATACCGCCAGTCCAGAAGAGCGATTGAAGGAATACATAAACCTGTGGAACGATCAAAAATTTGATAAGATGTATTCAGGCTATGTAGCAGATTCAGCCAAAGACAAGTTTAAGAAGGAACAATATGTTGATCGATATCAAAAGGTCTATAAAGATCTGGAGATTTCAGATTTATCAGTTAAAAGCGCATTCAAGGATGAGAAAGAGCTGAAGGATCAAAAGAGTATAACACTTCCTATTCAAGTAAAAATGAATTCCCTTGCAGGACCGATTGAATTTGAAAAAGAAGTAACTATGAAGCTTGAAACGAAAGATAAGGAAGAGAATTGGTATGTAGATTGGGATACAACGTATATTTTCCCTGAACTGCAGCCAGACGATAAGATTGGGATTAAAAAGACAACGGGTAAAAGGGGCGAAATCCTTGATCGTAATGGAAATGGGCTTGCGGTAAATGGAATTGCTCAAACTATAGGTATAACACCAGAGAACTTTGATGAATCCCAAAAAGTTCAGTTAACAAAATTATTGAATCTTAGCGATGACTATATTGATAAACAGCTTAATCAAAGCTGGGTGCAGCCAGGTTATTTTGTGCCGATTAAAACAATCCAAAATAGCCAAACAGAGCTGATTGAAAAATTAAAAGTGATTAATGGTGTCAGTTTCCAAGAAAAAGAGATTCGGGAATATCCCTATAAGGAAAGTGCAGCCCATTTGACAGGATATGTAGGTACCATTACTGCTGAAGAGCTAGAGAAAAATAAAGATAAAGGCTATTCAAATGACAGTATAATTGGCAAAAGAGGGCTTGAGCAACTATTAGAGGATAAACTGCGTCCGAAGGATGGCTATACCATTTATATTAACCGCGAAGACGACCCTATTGTCATTGCTGAAACCGAAGCAGAGGATGGGGAAAGCTTTAGGTTAGTATTGGATGCTGAATTACAAAAACAAGCATTTCAAAATATGAAGGGAGCTGCGGGGACATTTGCTGCGGTACATCCAACTACAGGAGATGTATTGGCACTTGTAAGTTCCCCGTCGTTTAATCCAAACGACTTTGTACTGGGAATTAGCTCAGAGAAATATAGTCAGCTGGAAAATGATAAAAAACAGCCATTGCTAAATCGATTTGCGGCCGCTTATTCGCCAGGTTCAACGATAAAGCCAATTATCGCAGCAATAGGTTTAAAAACGGGTAAGCTTGACCCAGAAAAACAGCTGAATATTAAAGGATTAAAATGGTCTAAAGGGAAAGAATGGGGAAATGCCTCTATTACAAGGGTAAGCGATCCAGGAAAACCTGTTAATCTGCAGACTGCCTTACAAATATCAGATAATATTTATTTCGCTCAGACAGCTCTTTCGATTGGTGAGACTGATTTGATTAATGGGTTTAAGGAATTGGGGATTGGCGAAGAAAAATTCTCACTCGAATATCCTATCCGCGCATCACAATATTCAAACAGTGGCAAATTGGAGAGCAGTAAATTATTAGCTGATACTGGCTATGGTCAAGGAGAAGTATTGATGAGTGCAGTTCATTTATCCAGTATTTACGGTACCATTGTCAATGATGGAAAATTGATGAAGCCTCGTCTTTACCTTGATACTGAAACTGCTGTTTGGCATGATTCTTTTATTACTGGTGAACAGGCTAAAACATTGAAAACTGACTTAAGAAAGGTTGTTACAAGCGGCACAGGTAAAGCTGCAAACACACCTAAACTGGAATTAGCAGGTAAGACAGGTACAGCTGAGCTGAAAAGCACACAAGGAGAAGATGGCATTGAAAATGGGTTATTCGTAGCCTATGATCAAAAAAATCCGAAGGCTGTCATGGCACTGTTAATAGAAGATGTACAAAATAATGGCGGCGGTAAAAATGTTCAATCCATTGTTCAAAAGACGTTCTTGGATTGGGATTCCTCCGAAATTGATTAATTAAAAGGTAAACAAAAAAATAGAAAAGAAGCTTCCATTCAGAACATGAACGATACCACTGGATCGCGGACACTGATAAATAGTGTCCTTATCCAGGGTATCGTGCAAATAAGGGTGGGAGCTTCTTTTTTTACGGCTGCTTTACAGGTTTTATTTCTGCGTTTTTCCAAGTTAATAATTTTATTCATTATCTTATCAATACTTTTAGTCATTTACTATCTCTTGATTGCATCTTAAATAGATAAACTACTAATCTGTAAAAAAGTGATGTAAATCGATTAACGAGATTTAATTCTCCTCACCAGGTAGGTTATACCTGCTATGATGATTCCCGCAATGCTCACAAATCCCATTAGCAATATAGAAAAACCTAATCCGATATTCGCATCTTCAGAGGGGGTAATCACTTCAGCAATAATTAAGAACGTATACAAGCCAAAGGTAGCTAGGTAGATTACTAATGCTGTATAGCGTTCGCCTTTACTTCCTTGCCTGGTTACTGCATAAATGCAAAAAAAGGAAACTGCCAGGAGAGCGTACCTCAAGATAATCTCAGTATAATTAATATAATCCATAATCACCGCATCCTATCTAATAAATTTAATATATTGAACATCCTATCTCATTATAAAGTTAAAATGGGTATTTATGGAATAAGTAAAAAGGCATGTCCCATCAGCAAACTTATTTCAGGTTAACAAAATTAATGTAAAATTCATTGAAAAAAGGCATCAGTTTCAAACTGATGCCTTTAATTTGCTTATCTCGAAAAGTTTTTTTAATTAGCTACATCCATAATCCTGCCTTCAACATTAGGTGAAACAGTTTGTTCAGGGAAGGATTGGATGTAATCGGAGAAAATCTCCCAATCAACGAAGCCGGGTTCGCTTACGCGGCCATCTGCATAAATATCAGCAAAGACAGAATAGCCATCGCCGCCTTTGGCAGTGAAGATGTTTGTAGCAGCGAAGTAGGTCTGTGTATCCACGAGTGAAGTATATTCACCATTCTGGTTTATTTCGACTGATTGCACGCGTGTGCCTACTGGTTTAGAGCTATCATAGGTAAAGCGCATGCCTGCGACCTGCAGGTATCCACCGCTAGCGCTTGGGGCAGCACTAACGCTATGTTCTAGAGCTGTTTTCAATTCCGCTCCGCTAATTTCCATGATTGCGAGTGCATTGCTGAAGGGGAGGACTGTCATAACGTCAGCTAATGTGATTGGTCCTGCCTTTAAGGTTGTCCGGACACCGCCTCCATTTTGTAGGGCGATGACAGTATTTGGATTGATGGCTTTTGCCTTATCGAGCATTCCATCAGCAATCAAGTTGCCAAGATTAGTTTCGCCTGTCCTTGCAGCAGGATTGCCACCAATCAGATCGACAGCTGTTGTTCCGACAACTTGCTTTTTCTTTGCGTCAACAACAGGCTTATACTTCGCTAGGATTTGACCTGCTGCCGGGTCTTCGGCAAAGATATAAGAGCCTTCCGCATTCTTGGCGTCAATGCTAATCAGTTCGCCATCATAGGCGATAACTTTTCCTTTTTTATCAAAGCTCACATCAAGCTCACCAAGATATTTGGAATACTCGTTTGCTTGGACAATAACAGTCGGTTCTTTGTATTTATCTACAACGACTGGTTCATTCAGCTGTGAATGAGAGTGGCCGCCAACAATAATGTCAATGCCTTCGACTTGATTAGCAAGCTCGAGGTCATTGTCACCGCCGCCATCATTGTAGCCAATATGGGTAAGGGCGATAATTTTATCGACACCTTGTTTCTTGAATGCTTTAACGGAGGCCTTAGCTGAATTGATATATTCCTCGAATCTGACATCCCCAGGACTAGAAATACTAGCAGTCTCAGCTGTCGTTAAGCCAAAAATACCAACTTTCTCACCGTTTACATTTTTAATGATACCGTCGTATATTTTTCCATCATGTGGTTTAGCAGTATATGTGTTATTCTGAAGTCTTTTCATGAGGGGATCATCGCTGAAATCTACATTTGCACTCACAATTGGAAACTCAGCGCTTTGAACAAATGGCAGCAAAGTCTCAGTACCAAGGTCAAACTCGTGGTTACCGAAAGTAAATGCATCGAATCCGGCTAGATTCATCAATTCAAGATCGGCTAGTCCCTTAAATTCGTTAAAATAAAGGGTGCCAGAGAATACATCACCAGCATGGAGAAGAAGATTATTCGTATTTCCATTGCGATGTTCATCAATCGCGGTAATTTGTCGTGGTGTATTTTCAATGTTAGCGTGTGTATCATTCACATGAAGAACGCGCAATTGATAATCTGGGGCTTTTAGGGCTAGTTGCAGCATGGAAATGAGCTCAGATAAGCTAACCTTTTGGTTATATCCAAATTCAGTATCGGAAATAGCTTCAGCGATACCGTATAGAAGGATAGAACCGATTCTTTCCGCTTGTTTAGCAGGTACATCAGAGAAGTCGGTTACTGTGCTTCCTTTCAAATCGAAAGCCTTCGCAATCCAAACAGCAAGCTCTCCACGAGTTAAAGGCTCAAAGCTGCCAAATTTATTCTTGCTTTTTCCATCAAGAATACCCGCATAGACTAATGAGTTTACTGCTTTTTGGGACGATTTTGGCACATCCGTAAAGTTTGTCTTTGGAGCTTTCTGGTTATCGAGTTTTAATGCGCGTGCCATCAAAGCAGCTGCATCAATTCGAGATATGGATTTCTGTTTCTTCATACTTTGGGACGAAACGCCCAGTTCCTGAATAAAACGTGTTTCATTCTGGCGATCAGCTGTCTTTGCATCCACAGCCGGCGCAACCAATGTTCCAGCAAGCGCAACAACCATTATCATAATGGCCAACATACGATAAAACTTCACTCGATACTTCATATACCGCTCCCCTTTTGTTTGATATGGCCAAGATATAGGCCTCATATCTGATTATAATTAGTTTTCGAGGCAATCGACATAATTTTCAAATAAATGGTAAATTCGAACTATATTTTAATGAACAAATTTTTATAATAACGTAATTAATTCTTTTCAAGAGGCATTTACTTAGTTTTCTGTATAGGTTTGCTTAATCATTATGCCATAGACATCCGGAAAAACTTATATCACATAACGTATGTATTAAGGATGAAGGAGAAAGGGTATTAGATCCTTTTCTCACAATGGTATGGATCTTTATTGCCAAGTTATTAAATATGAATGAAATCTAATCAGAAAATGTTTTGTAATATTATTCCAAATGATGGTACTCTTATGAGTGGAGGTGTATTAGTGAGAAAATTCAGTTTATTGTCAATAGGAATGATGATTGCAGGGCTGATATTATTTGGTTTAACCAGAGGTATAGATCAACATGTGGAATTTTTATTTCTTTTAGGAAGTATATCTTTTGTGGTTGGAATCGTTTTCAGTTTTGTGGCGATAGCAAAACAGGAAGAAGGGTGGTTAAAATTCATTTCACTCAGTTCTTTTTTTATTGTGTTCTTTTTGATTAGCTGGTTTGAGCCGTTTCATTTTATTCGAGTCCTTACTTGGTTGAAAAATACGGCTTAGAAGTGGGAAGGGGGCGCCGCATATTTCTCTTGCAGTGCATTTTTTTTGACTAGCTATCTTAGTATCTTAGCACTCATATAAAAGGTAGAACTTTATATGTGTAGGGTTACCAAGTGAAAATTTACAGGACAAATGTAAAATTAATTATTATTTTCTAAGTGAAGAATCATTTATAAAAGGAGGTTGATTAATGAAGAATGAAGGAATTTTAACCTTATTAAGTGAAACGTTTGAAGGACCTAAAGGGAATGAGAGTTGGTTCACTGAATCAAAGCCTGGGAGTGGATTGTTCGGTACTATTGATTCATTAAGCGCTGTGGAAGCCTCTGTACTAGTCGAAGGTGTGACAATTGCTGCCCATACAGATCATACACGTTACCACTTATGGGCATACAATCAATTATTAGAAGGGAATAGACAGGATTTCAATTGGGATGAGAGCTGGAAAATTGGATTGGTAACAAAAGATGAATGGGAGCAAATGAAGAATGAACTTCATAGAGAATACATGAAGATGATTGACCGTATTAATAGCATGCAAAACATTGATTCTCCTTCAACTACTATTCTTCTAGGGACATTGGCGCATGCAGCTTATCATTTGGGAGCAATCAGGCAGATGGTGAAGGGGGTTAGATAACTTACCATATATAACAGGGCTAAGTTAACATGCAATGGTTATGCTCATCGAATAATAAGTAAAGTCACCACTTTTCTGGATGTGGCTGTTTTCTTTCAACCTTATAAAAAAGGTACTGCAAGTAGCAGTACCTCTTTTAATTGAGAATACGAGAATTTAATTGAGAATGTTAAATAGGATTAAATTATTCTATTAAACTTCTTCAGTTACTGTTAAACCAAGTCCTGCAGCTACAAGTGTTCCGTATTCAGGATCAGCTTTGTAGAAATGCTGGATTTGACGTTCGATAATTTCAGGTACAGTTACACCTTGCATAGATCCAACGATGTTGTTAACTAGGTTAGCGCGTTCTTCACTGCTTAACAATCTGTATAGATCTCCAGCTTGAGTGTAGAAGTCATCATTATCATAAGAAGTGCTTGCAGCATAACCTTCTACTTCAAATGTTGCTTGTTGATCTTCAGGAGATTCTTGTGGACCTCCAAAGCTGTTTGGCTCGTAGTAGACAGAAGAACCGCCATTTATACTTGGGTTCATTTGGCCGTCACGTTGATAGTTATTAACTTCAACTTTAGGACGGTTAACTGGTAAGTGATTATGGTTTGCTCCGACACGGTAACGGTGAGCATCTGCATAAGCGAATAAACGACCTTGCAATAATTTATCAGGTGATACATCAATACCAGGAACGAAATTACCAGGAGAGAATGTAGCTTGTTCTACTTCTGCAAAATAGTTTTCTGGATTTCTATCTAATACCATGCGGCCAACTTCGATTAATGGATAGTCTTTTTGAGACCAAACTTTTGTTACATCGAATGGATCGAAACGATATGTGTTGGCATCTTCAAGCGGCATGATCTGTACGCATAATTTCCATGCAGGGTAATCGCCAGCTTCAATTGCATTGTGTAAATCTTCGATATGGTAGTCTGGATTAGTACCTGCAAGCTCAGCAGCCAAATCAGTGGATAGATTTTTTACCCCTTGTTCCGTTTTCCAGTGGTATTTAACCCATACGGATTTACCTTCAGCATTTGTCCATTTGAACGTGTGGCTACCAAATCCGTGCATATGACGCCAAGTAGCAGGAATACCACGGTCAGACATAAGAATTGTTATTTGATGTAAAGATTCTGGTGAAAGTGACCAGAAATCCCAAACAGCATTAGGGTTTTTCAAATGTGTTTTTGGATCTCTTTTTTGTGTATGTATGAAATCAGGGAATTTGATTGCATCACGGATAAAGAAGACAGGAGTATTGTTACCAACGATATCGTAGTTACCTTCTTCAGTATAAAGTTTTACTGCAAATCCACGAGGATCACGTAAAGTATCAGCAGAACCAAGTTCACCTGCAACTGTAGAGAAACGAATGAACAAAGGAGTTTTTTTGCCAACTTCAGATAAGAAAGCAGCTTTTGTATATTCAGTTAAATCTTTTGTAACTTCGAAATAACCATGTGCTCCGCCGCCTTTTGCATGAACTACACGCTCAGGTACACGTTCTCTGTTAAAATGAGCTAGTTTTTCTAATAAATGTACGTCTTGGATTAAAGTTGGTCCGCGTCTTCCAGCTGTGATGGAATTTTGGTTATCTCCAACAGGAGCTCCCCAACTTGTAGTTAATTTTTTGGACATTAGTTATACCACCCTTTTTCGTAAGATAAACCTATTATATTTATTTTTTATAATATTATCAATTAAAAAATACTATTTATTTAAAATTATTATAAATAAAAGGAGATTTAATGAAAGAATGTTAATGTGAACTATTATGAAAGGCTTCTTATTGGAAGGGATCTTACCTTTAAAAATAAAGCAAGCAGGAGAGTTAGCAAGGAGATTCTCAATTAAGAAACAGGTATTCTTAATTATGTCTATTTGATTAGAGTTTCGAAAATATCAATTTTATAAAACGATGTGGTAAGGGAAATTCTGTCGAACAGTTCGGTTTACAAAATGATTGGGAAAGTTATTATCCTTTATCAACTTCCTAGCTGTCAATTAGAATGATTCATTAATATGCCTTTACATACAATTAATTACTGAAAGTGCTTGACGATAAAATATAATTTAATTAAATTCTTTTACTTTCCCATTTATGGTTAAACAGAGTAAGATGAGGAATAACATATAAAACATATTGGAGAGGTGTGAAAATATGGAGGAAACGGTGCGCACGGTTCCGAGACCATTGGTACGTTTAAATCAATGGGTGATATTCCTTAGTGTAGTAGCTACTTGGGTAACAGGTATTGAATGGATATTAGCACTGCCCTTACTTGCAGGAATAATGGGTTTAGTATTTGGATTTAATCCAATCATGCAAGCAGGTAAATTATTTTTAAGGAAAAAACCTTCTGATTATATTCCGGAAGAGTGGGCTCAGCAACAATTTAATCAAGTAATCGCTGTAATTTGTCTTGCAGGCGGTCTGATCAGTTATTTGTTTGATTGGGTGATTGCTGGATATGTATTTACGGCCATGGTTGCTATTGCTTCATTTGTAGCTATTCTTGGATTCTGTATTGGTTGCTTTATTCGTTTCCAGTGGCAGCAATATAGGTATAAGAAATCAGTAAATAAAACAGTTTAAAAGAAGGAAAAGGATCTTGCATGCTATCGCAGGATCCTTTTTTCTGGGCAGAATCGTAGAATTGTTGCTAAAGACTTAATTAAAAACCTCCGCAAGGCTATCGCTTTGCAGAGGCTCCAACTTAAATAGATTGCGATTCATCCAGATCAACAGGTTCATTTTTATCCTTCATTCTACTGAAGATCGTTGCTAAAATTGGTCCTGATATATTGTGCCATACACTAAAGATGGCACTTGGAACAGCTGCCAAAGGTGAGAAATGTGCTACCGCTAATGAAGCGCCCAATCCTGAATTTTGCATACCGACTTCAATCGCGACTGCTTTCCTTTTCGCCAGATTCATGCCGAATAATTTACCGAATAAGTAACCGATTAAATAGCCTAAGCCATTATGTAAAATGACTACAGCGAAAATAAGCAATCCTGTTTCAGCAATTTTTTGCTGATTTGCCGCAACTACAGCTGCAACAATAGCAACTATGGCAATAACAGAAACAAGAGGCATTACTTTAACACTTGCTTTCGCCTGCTTATTAAACAATTTTTGAACAATAAAGCCAAGTGCGATTGGTATAACAATTACTTGCACAATCGAGATAAATAAGCTAGCAGGTGCAACATCGATGTATTCGCTTGCGAATAAGAAAATGAGTGCAGGTGTGACAACTGGAGCCAGCAATGTTGTGATGGAAGTAATGGTTACGGATAATGCAACATCTCCTTTTGAAAGAAAGGTCATGACATTAGAAGCCGTTCCTCCTGGGCAGCAGCCTACTAAAATAACGCCGACTGCAATTTCTGGTGGAAGATCGAATAGCTTGACCAATAAAAATGCCAATGTGGGCATAATCAAGAATTGACCGACTACACCGATGAGAACATCCTTCGGTCTTGTTAATACTTCTTTAAAATCAGCAGGTGAAATTGTTAATCCCATCCCAAACATGACAATCCCTAATAAAACGGTAATATAGGCTGCAATCCAAGAAAAACCATCTGGAATAAAGAAGGCAAGTGCTGCAAAAATGAGTACCCATACTGCAAAGGTGTTACTTACAAATTGACTGATACGTTCTAAAGCTTTCATATTTCACCTCAGGGATAAATTTGTTTAATATGGGAAATTATATATTAATATCTGAATATAATCAATAGTCTGAAAACTTATTGTGAAGAGGAGCATTCAAAAGAAACAGTTTTTTGGCTGACTTCTTGTGTTCTCTCTATAGATAGTATGGATAATTTCCGAATATCTCTGTGAAAAAGCAAAAAAATACACCATCAAACTCAAGAAACATACATAATATCGAGTAAGGTGGAAAATATTCACTTTGAATTTAATGCTTTTATTAATTCATCCGGATTTTGTGAACCCAAAACTACTGTTCTATTTCCTCTTAATTGCAATTCTATTCCCTTGTTGCCGCCTATATTATATGCAGAATCCCCATTTAAATTAAATCGTATGCCCCAGCCTCCGAATCGTAGTAACGAATTGTAGGTAATACTAGAATATTGAACCATATCTTTAAATAAAAATGATTTATAATGGAGATGAAACGGCATGTAACGCACATACAATCCATCCTTACGCACCTCAGTTTCTAGCTTACAGAATCCCAGTAATAGTCCTAATGGGATTGCTATTCCAAAAACAAGCCAAAGAATTGTTAAAAACGGATTAGATGCAGGTTTATCACCGAATGGAATTCCGAAAATGACCTGTTGAATAAATGCATACCAAAATAATGCAGCGAGAGCTATAATAAAAATCCATAGCAAGGGTTGGCGAGGGTATTGAACTTCTCGAAAGATTACATCCTCCTGTTTTTTCATGATAATAATTTCCTCCTCCCTACATAATTAAGTACTAATGTTTGAGTACAGAACTTTTGTATTATTATAAATATGTGTTATTTATACTCCTTATTGTACTATTTAAGTGAAAAACTGTCATAATTCTACCTGTCCTTTAATTCCAGATAAAACTAAAACTCAAAAAGGCATGATCTCCGTAGATAAATGCCTCATTTTTTCTGTTAATTATATTTTCAGTAGTAATGCTTGTTCATCTGTTGAGAGCTTTAAAGTCTATCCTCTATTTTTAATAGTAAAGGGAAATGAGTAGTAACACTTTATCATTCCTAGCTTTCTTATTTAAATTCCGCATAACTTGCTCCTATTTTTAAATCAAGGTCACCTTTCTTCAGCATGGGCATAAACTGTAGCATGCAATCCTTGTTGAACTGATAATTAACTTGCACGCTAGACATTTATCATGCATAGGATGAAATGAAAATGGTTGAGGAGGGTAACCTTGTATGTCACAATATAGAGAAATCATCACGAAGGCAGTAGTGGCAAAGGGTCGTAAGTTTACCAAGGCAAATCATACGGTTTGTCCGGATAACGATCCTACCAGTATACTGGGCTGCTGGATTATTAATCATACGTATGAAGCCAGGAAGCAAGGTAAGAAGGTAGAAATTGCAGGATATTATGATATCAATGTTTGGTATTCATACAGTAATAATACGAAGACAGAAGTTAGAACAGAAAAGGTTCCTTATAAAGATACCATCAAATTAAAGTATCGGGATCAAACGGTCTATGATGATAATGAAGTCATAGCCAAAGTAGTTCAACAACCGAATTGTATTGAATGTCTAATAACTCCAGATGGTGAAAAAATTTCTGTTCATGTTGAACGTGAATTTTTAGTGGAGATTATTGGTGAAACAAAAGTAACTGTTTCAATCAGGGAAAATGCAGACACCGATGAGGAAAGCTGGGAGCTTGAGGTAGATGATGACGAACTGGAGGAAATTAATCCTGATTTCCTTGATCACAGTGAATCCTCCAGTGAAGAGTCCAGCTCCTATGAATCAGGCAGGAAAAAAAGCAAAAGCAAGCGGGATTAAGTAACTAGAGAGAAAAACTCTCTAGTTTTTTTGTTGTTAGACGAGCTTGGCTCCTATGATATAATACTTCTATTATATATTTGATTGAAAGAAAGGTTTTGGGAAAATGGCAGTAGCAACCTATACTCCTATGATTCAACAATACTTGAGTATAAAGGCAGATTATCAAGATGCATTCTTGTTTTTCCGCCTTGGTGATTTTTATGAAATGTTCTTTGAGGATGCCATTAAGGCATCAAAAGAATTAGAGATAACCTTAACAGCGAAGAATGGTGGAGGAGAACAAAAGATTCCCATGTGCGGGGTTCCTTATCATTCAGCGCAATCTTATATTGAAACGCTAGTAGATCGTGGCTTTAAAGTGGCCATCTGCGAACAAACAGAGGATCCGAAAGCAGCAAAAGGGGTCGTTAAACGTGAAGTTGTCCAGTTAATTACTCCAGGTACGGTGATGGAAGGAAAGAGTCTCGCCGAAAAGGAGAATAACTATCTTGCAACTATTTCATCCATAGATGACCTGGGATTTGGAGTGGCTCATATTGATTTAACGACTGGCGAAAATCGAGTAACCCATTTTTCCAATTTTAAAGATGTTTTAAATGAAGTCTCCGTTATAGGTTCTAAAGAAGTTGTGGTTCAGCCAGATATCGGCGAAGAAAAAGAATTGTTATTAAAAGACAGAGGGATTGTCACAATCTCTTATGAAGCCGACTCGGAGCCGAAGGAAGAGTTTAACCACCTGGTTAACGAGCTTCCAAAAAAAGACTTGAAGCACACGGTAGCCCGTTTGCTCAATTATATACAGCGAACTCAAAAGAGAACGATTGAACATATTCAGCCAGTTGAATTATATGAAACAGAGCAGTATTTAAAAATAGATTATTATTCAAAAAGAAATTTAGAGCTAACGGAGACCATTCGTTCAAAAGGTAAAAAGGGCTCTCTTTTATGGCTCCTTGATGAAACAAAGACGGCCATGGGCGGCAGAAGATTAAAGCAATGGATTGAACGCCCCTTAGTCAGTGAATCTGAAATAGAAGCTCGATTATCGATGGTCGAAACATTTATGAATCATTTTTTTGAACGGGAAGAGCTACGTGAGCTTTTACATGAAGTTTACGATTTGGAACGTTTAACAGGCCGTGTTTCCTATGGCAATGTAAATGCACGGGATTTATTGCAGCTGAAGCGTTCCCTGCAGCAAGTACCGGCAATTATAGATGTGATTGGAAGGCTGCCTATTGATACGGCTAAACAAATCGCATCCCGGATGGATCCGTGTGAAGAAGTGACTGATTTACTTGAGCAGGCATTGCATGAGAACCCGCCGATTTCTATTAAAGAGGGAGGTATTATTCGCGAAGGGTATAACGAAGATTTAGATCGTTATCGCGATGCTTCCAAGAACGGGAAAACCTGGATCGCTCAGTTGGAACAAAAGGAAAGAGAAAGAACGGGTATCCGTTCGCTGAAAATCGGTTATAATCGCGTATTTGGATATTACTTGGAAATAACTAAGGCTAATCTTCATCTCTTAAATGATGATCGATATGACAGAAAACAAACTCTAGCAAATGCAGAACGTTATATCACTCCAGAATTAAAGGAAAAAGAAACAATCATCCTCGAAGCAGAGGAAAAAAGTACAGGTCTTGAATACGATTTGTTCTGTGAATTACGTGATCAAATTAAAGATTATATTCCTCGACTGCAAAAACTAGCGATGGAAATCAGTGAATTGGATGTTTTACAATGCTTCTCTACTATTAGTGAACGTTACCACTATGTAAAACCACAATTCTCTCATACACGCCAAATGAGTATAAAAAATGGCCGACATCCAGTCGTAGAAAAGGTTTTAAAAGCGCAGGAATATGTACCGAATGATTGCTTCTTGGATAAAAAGAAGGAAATCTTATTAATTACTGGACCAAATATGTCCGGTAAGAGTACGTATATGCGCCAGGTTGCTTTGACAGCGATTATGGCCCAAATCGGGTGCTTTGTACCTGCAGACGAAGCAATCCTTCCAATATTTGATCAAGTATTTACTCGAATCGGTGCAGCAGATGATTTGATATCAGGACAAAGTACATTTATGGTTGAAATGCTTGAAGCAAATCATGCGATTACGAATGCAACAGAAAACAGTTTGCTTCTGTTTGATGAAATCGGAAGAGGAACGTCAACCTATGATGGAATGGCATTAGCCCAATCAATCATTGAATATATTCATCATCATATTGGTGCAGCTACTCTCTTCTCCACGCATTATCATGAATTGACAGCTCTATCTGATCAACTCAGCAAGCTGAGTAACGTACATGTTCGTGCAATTGAGCAAAATGGCACAGTCATTTTCCTTCATAAAGTAGTCGATGGACCAGCTGATCGCAGTTATGGTATTCATGTTGCCAAGCTTGCAGAAATGCCGGAGACGGTGATTAAGCGAGCGCAAGAGATATTAAACGTCCTTGAGCAAGGGGACAAGCAACCAAAACCTACGCCGCCAGTCAAAACAGATACTGAGGCAGAAATGGTCAATGAACAAGCGCAATTATCATTCTTTACAGAAGAGAAAAAGGAAAAAGGATCCACAGTGAACCGGCAATCGAAAGAATGGAAGGTAGCGGAAGAGCTCAGATCCTTATCGATATTAGAGATGAATCCATTGGAAGCATTAAACGCCTTATATGCATTACAGAAAAAATTAAAGTAGGGAGGAGAGAAGAAAATGGGGAAAATTGTACTGTTAGATGATCTATTATCCAATAAAATCGCTGCCGGAGAAGTAGTAGAGAGACCTGCATCTGTTGTAAAAGAGTTAGTGGAAAACTCAATAGATGCTAACAGTACGGTAATTGAGATTTATGCTACGGAAGCCGGCCTCGAGTCCATCCGCATCATTGATAATGGGGAAGGGATGGAAGAGGATGATGCCCTAAATGCTTTTCACAGGCATGCTACCAGTAAAATAAAAGACGAAAACGATTTATTCAGAATTCGTACGCTAGGTTTCCGGGGTGAGGCATTGCCTTCGATCGCCTCTGTCTCCAAATTCGAATTAAAGACCTCAACAGGTGATGGACCTGGAACCCGTCTTTTACTAGAGGGCGGCAAGGTCCTTACCCATGAGTCCTATTCAAGCCGTAAGGGAACCGATATTACAGTAAGTGAACTATTCTTTAATACACCGGCTCGTCTGAAATATGTTAAAAGTGTTCATACAGAGCTTGGGAATATAACCGATGTCGTGAATAGGCTGGCGCTGTCTCATCCGGATGTATCGTTCAAGCTGGTACACAATGACCGTACCTTATTACAAACATCAGGCAATGGCAATCCACTTCAGGTGCTTGCCGGGATATATGGGATACAAACTGCTCAAAAAATGCTGCCATTTGAAGCATCAACACTTGATTTTTCAATAAAAGGCTATGCCGGACATCCGGAAATGACGAGGGCTTCGCGTAACTATATGACTATTTTGGTCAATGGACGATTTATCAAGAATTATTTAATCGCCAAAGCTGTCATGGAAGGGTACCATACTTTATTGCCTATTGGACGTTATCCAATTGCGATGCTCAATATCGAAATGGATCCTTTGTTGGTTGATGTAAATGTACATCCTTCCAAAATGGAGGTTCGTTTCAGTAAAGAGCAGGAGCTGATGGCATTAATTAGCGAGGCCATCCGGAATACATTTAAAAAAGAGACGTTAATTCCGACAGGCGCTCCTGTTAAACGTGAGGAAAAAGCAAAAACGGAACAAGCTCAATTTACATTTACGGAGGAAAGAGAAAAGCGGCCTGAGCCGCCAAAGCAAACTCCTCCAATGGTGAAGGCAACTGAAGGATTTTCTGTGATTTATGATCCGCCGGAGATTGAACAGCCGAAGCGGGAATTCGAGGCTCCTATTTCTATTGAGCGGGATGAGATTGAAAGGGTGTCAGTAGAAGAAGAGGTAGAAACTGCCCCGGCAATCAGTTCAGAACCCGGTTCCGAACGTATCGGAACGATCGTGGAGCAAAAAGAAGAGGAATTAGAGCCGGTTCAAGAGCATCAAGACATTCAAGAAAGCCGGATCCCGCCCTTATATCCGATTGGTCAGCTGCATGGAACTTATATTTTGGCTCAAAATGAGCAAGGGCTCTATATGATTGACCAGCATGCTGCTCAAGAGCGGATTAAGTATGAGTTCTTCAAGCATAAGGTGGGAGATGTCAACAAGGAACTGCAAGAAATGTTGGTCCCGATGACGCTGGAGTATTCAACAGATGAGTTTGTGAAGCTCGAAGAACATAAAGAAGAGTTGGAAGCGGTTGGAGTATTCTTGGAACCATTTGGATTAAATAGTTATATTGTCCGCGCCCACCCAACCTGGTTCCCGGCTGGCATGGAAGAAACGATCATTGATGAAATGGTCCACCAAGTATTAACGATGAAAAAGGTGGATATCAAGAAATTACGTGAGGAAGCGGCAATCATGATGAGCTGTAAGGGCTCGATTAAAGCAAACCGACATTTGCGTAATGATGAAATCAGTGCATTACTGGATGAATTGCGTCATACAAACGATCCATTCACATGCCCACATGGCCGCCCAATTATCGTCCATTATTCAATTTATGAGCTGGAGAAAATGTTTAAACGGGTTATGTAAGTAAATAAGTATGAAATTTTAAGTAAGGTGGAGGAAACGAGTCGATTTCCTCCACTTTTTGTGTCTGTAATATAAGTTTGGATACAAAAAAGCTCCTAAGCTGCGCTTTTTTGGGCCTATCCCCACCTACGAGGCACCTATGACCGGGCTATACTGGGGTAAAGGTGGGTGAAAGGCAGGTGAAGTATGGGGGAAAGCAGCTATGCCCCACCTATGAGGCACCTATGACCGGACTATACCGGGGTAAAGGTGGGTGAAAGGTGGGTCAAGTATGGGGGAAAGCAGCTATCCCCCGGCTATGATGCACCTATGACCGACCTATACCGGGGTAAAGGTGGTTGAAAGGTAGGTCAAGTATGGGGGAAAGCAGCTATCCCCCGGCTATGAGGCACCTATGACCGACCTATACCGGGGTAAAGGTGGTTGAAAGGTAGGTGAAGTATGGATGAAAGCAGCTATCCCCCACCTATGAGGCACCTATGCCCGAGCTATACGGGGGACACAGAACTCACCCAGAAAAGCAAAAAAAGGTGTCAAATCAGCCTATCAAGCTGATCAGACACCTTTTTAATTATTCAATATCAATAGTTTGCTCTTGCTTCGCTTGCCATAATTTGAATTTCTCGAGGTCTTCAGTTATTTGCTTAATGGTAAATCCGATAATGGCTGCATCATCCGCAAATCCAAGACCTACAATAAAATCTGGGATAAAATCAATAGGTGATACAAAATAGATAATGGCTGCGATTATAGAAATAATCGATTTTTTAGGAATCTCTTTGTAATCACCCTTTACCCAAGAACGAAACATGGTGATGAGTAATTGCAGATTGTCCCAAACCTCTTCCAGTGCATTTCTGTTTGTATTTGATTTCGTAGTTGCTTCATCTAAGAGCTCATTTGATTTCTTTGTATTATTTAAATAGGTTTTGGCTGAATCGATGTATTTTTTATATTTATGTATTCCTTTGTTTTGTTCTTCCATTACGCATTCCTCCTAAACGACAACTTGTTTACATTTTAAGGTATATTTCATTAACTAACAACATTTCAGTGATTGGCCAGAAAATAAATTAAATGCCAATCATTAGAATGGCTGCTTAATGTCTTTTTCCCTAAATTTGTGTATACTAATCCTATCCTGTGAAAAATTGAGGTGTATAGAATTATGAGTAAAAGTCGGGCTAAAAAATATAGGCTGAAATTGGAGAGGGAAGGCAAGCGCAATCCTGAAACTCTACGGGGCGGTCTATATACAATTGATTTGAGTACAAGAATGACGAAAACAAAGAAGGATAAAATGGAGCAATTTAAACATAAAAAGAGATTTCAGCATCTAACAAAGGATGAGGGAATCTCTTTTTATTTGGTTCTATAGAGAAGTGTATTAAGGAGACAGTATATTCAGTCCCCTGGTATTGAGGCCTTATGCTGTTCTATGTACTAAAACGATTAGTGGAATGGTGAACCAAAGGCCAAGCGCGTACCTCAATCTTTTTTGCAAAATGAAAGATAGGCAATTCATCATTAATATCAATACCCTGCTTGGATAGTATGGAATTCTTGCTGAATTCTGCTTCTGCCTCTTGTATGATCCAAGGGTCATGTAAAATATCACAGCGAAGCGGGACTCCTGATAAATTTAAAGTATAAAAGCAGTAACGCTCGGCCATCCATTCCTCGAAGGACCCCTTAGCTGCCTGAAATGGTTCGGAAATTGGTCTATAGCTACAGGCTAACTCGATTTCACGGTCAAGTAGTCTCTTGCTTTTAAATTCAATGTTTGTTTTATTAGTCTGCATTTCCATTTCAGTATACCAATACGGTAAGTGGTATAATGTTCTTGCCCCTTTTACAGCAAGCCAATTAGCAGCATCTAAACTAAAAAAGTAAACACCTGGCTTTCCGTCTAGAATGACATATGTCCGAACATTTAGCTCGGGAAATTGATCTGTTCCTGGTACAGGGGGTAATCCCCGAAGCCTGACACCCGACATACGAAATGGTACAACCCCAATCCAGCACATCCCATTATATGAATCCAAAGGGAGCACTTCAGGTACTAACTTTCGTAACACCTCAAATTTAATTGGATAATGGGCAAATAAGAGATCGCTCCATGTCTGCTTCATTGTCCAAGGCAAATTCGGAAGATCCCATGGACGATGGCTGTCATCCCATTGGGCTTTATTGAATTTTAGCTGTTCTTCCAAAGCCATCACTTCCTTCACAATTTTTTATAGCGCAATTTTTGGATTTAAATCCTTCTGAAATACCGTCACTACTTTACTGAAGGTAAGTAAAACTGCATCCAAAGTAAAAATCCTCATGAAAATCAACATTAATTTTGCAATTGTACACGGAGAAAAATAACCCAATTAATACCTATTATACCTTTAAATTGAAATGTTTTTATGTTATTAATCTATTTTAAGGTAAATATTAGAGATGTAGACTCTTACAGATAAAGGTAATCTCTGTAGAAAGAACTTTCCAACGTGAAGAATTAGATGGGTTTGTAAGTTTCATATGGGAAATTAAATTAATGACAGCTTAGATGCAAGTGGTCCTATTAAAATTAACGGGGCAAAAACCCACTCATCATTGGATGAAAAATAAGTAAAGAAGAAGTGAGACAAGAACATACACAGTACCAATAAAAGCCTTGGAGTTATAAAGTTCTCTAATACCTGTTAGCAAAAATAAGAAGAATAAATAAACAAAAAGCAATTGTACTAAGGAGAAGACTCTATATGAAAAAATATATCCCAGTAAGAGAAGCGTAAGTATACCAATTAAGACCTGTATGAACCGGATCATGAAAACAATTTCCTCATTTCTATATAGGTAAGATGCTTTTGTTATACCATTAACCACTTGCTGCACGTACTAACATTACACCTTCAATTGTGTGAAATCTCTATAATAAATATTGATCAGGTAATTGTTATATGATTGATTACTGAAGCACCTTAATTATAGGATTAGTAAAAATAGAACTTATCTTAAGATTAAAGTTCATGTATAAATTATTTCAAAATAACAAAAGAATGAAAAAAGATTTGAATAAAGACTATTTAAACTGACTATACTGGTTAGATGTTACTCGCTCATGTTCAGATTATAATGATTTATGTTAAGATAAGAAAAAAATGAATAGGGCAGTGTGAAGCATAAATGGAAAAACAGAAATTGGTCGTGATTATTGGACCAACAGCAGTGGGAAAAACCAAACTATCAATCAATTTGGCCAAAAAGTTCAATGGTGAAATTATAAGTGGCGATTCAGCACAGATTTTTAAGGGTATGGATATAGGAACTGCTAAGGTTACAAAGGACGAAATGGAAGGGATCCCTCATTATTTAATTGATTGCAGGGAACCATCTGAATCCTATAATGTTTATGATTTTAAGCAAGAAGTCCAGCAGAAAATCAATGATATAACGAATAGGGGAAAGCTTCCGATTTTAGTGGGTGGTACCGGGTTGTATATTCAATCCGTCCTATACGATTATCAGTTCCCTGAAACCACGGCAAATCCCACTATTCGAAAAGAGCTGGAAGAACGAATTGAACAAGAAGGGCCTGATGCTGTTTATCAAACACTTGTTGAGATTGATCCAGTTGCTGCTGAAAAAATACATCCTAATAACACAAAAAGAGTTATCCGTGCTTTAGAGGTATTTTACGATTCAGGAAAGCGTTTCAGTGAACAGGAACAATCCACAGAGAGAACATTATTATATGATGTGGCTCTGATTGGGTTAACGATGGACCGTGATCTTTTATATAAAAGGATCAATGAACGAGTCGAAACAATGATGCAGCAGGGTCTTGAAGAGGAAGTCAGAAACCTATATGCAAAAGGATTAAAAGATGCACAATCCATGCAAGCAATTGGATATAAGGAATTTGAGGGACTAATTGAAGGAACTGAAACACGAGAAAATGTCATAGCGGAAATACAGCGGAATTCCCGTCGGTTTGCAAAAAGACAATTTACTTGGTTCCGAAATAAGATGGATGTTCACTGGTTTGATATGACCAATTTGGCTGATTTCGAAAAAATTTCTGAAGAAATATCGCTTGAAGTGGCAGGAATGCTCGCTTTAAAGGCGAATAGATAAACTATAGAGAGAAAAGAGGAGGCAAAAAAATGAAACAAGGAATCAATATTCAAGATCAAATTTTAAATCAATTGCGTAAGGAAAATGTATATGTAACAATCTTTTTACTTAATGGATTTCAGTTACGCGGACTGATAAAAGGGTTTGATAATTTTACAGTCTTAATTGAAACAGAGGGTAAGCATCAATTGGTCTACAAACATGCGATTTCAACATTTGCTCCTCAAAAAAATGTACAAGTTGACCTTGAAGGTTAAGGATAAGTACGGCAGACTCCCTCTAAGGTGAGTCTGTTTTTTATTTTACTGATTTTTTCATTCTGTATAGAGGATGTTAGGAATATAAATAAGGAGAGGAAATATAATTATTTTCCGGGCAATCGCAGTATGTGACAATCAGGCACACCTTTATCGGTAAAAAATAAATTAATTTTGTAGTTTCAGGGGTGCCCTTGTCTATTTTGCCTTCACTTTGTCGAATGTGTTAGGTAAAAAAGGGGGGACACGGCTTCATTAAAGAGGTGATCAAATGGAGCAACAGCCAATGCGAGTAAGAAATAATGGGCAGATTAATGTTGTACTGAAAAATGGTCAAACAAAGGCTCAGGTTAAGCCGATTTTAAATGTTCCTCCATTACCAAAGGATATACCTTCTCATCATATAGCCCTAAAAGAAATTGAAGCTGAATTGAATAGTCTCGTAGGCATGGAAGAAATGAAAAAAGTTATAAAGGAAATTTACGCATGGATTTATGTGAATAAGCAACGGGAAGTAGCTGGCCTTAAGGCGGAAAAACAGGCGCTTCATATGATGTTTAAAGGGAATCCCGGTACTGGAAAAACGACGGTTGCACGCCTTATTGGAGATTTATTTGTAAAGATGAATGTCCTGAGCAAAGGTCACTTAATCGAAGCCGAGCGGGCAGATCTTGTAGGAGAATATATAGGACACACAGCTCAAAAGACGAGAGATTTAATTAAAAAGGCAATTGGGGGCATTCTTTTCATTGATGAAGCCTATTCTTTGGGAAGGGGTGGTGAAAAGGATTTTGGTAAGGAAGCGATTGATACATTGGTAAAGCATATGGAGGATCGGCAGCATGAATTTATTCTTATTCTTGCCGGATATTCACGGGAAATGGAGTATTTTTTAACCTTGAATCCAGGCCTGCAATCCCGTTTTCCGATTGTCATTGATTTTCCGGATTACACGGTTGATCAATTAATGGATATAGGGAACCGAATGTTAAGTGCCAGGCAATACGTTTATAGTCTGGACGCGGAAAGAAAACTGCGCGATCATCTATATTATTTAACAAATGTTCTACATCTAAAATCCTTTTCCAATGGTAGATATGTAAGGAATGTAATAGAAAAATCAATCAGAACTCAGGCAATGCGTCTTTTGCTGTCGGATCAATATGAACGTCGGGAATTAATGACGATTCGAAGTGATGACCTGGTGTTCGATACGTTTGAGTAAGAGATACGAAAAAAGATGAATGCCCTGTAAGCTGTTATAAAGCTTATGGGGCATTTTTTTTGATAGAACAGTCATTGCGGAATAGATTGAATTGATTTCTAAGATGCTGATTTGATAAGGAGGTTAGAATACAAGAAATCAAACTACCTCGGACTGCAGGTTATTAACTGCCAAGTGTAACTAATCTATTAATTATTCTATTGATATGGTAAATTTTAGTTAGTTTCATAGGGTTTAATGGTAGAGTTTGTGTTTAGATTAGTCTCTTGCCATTGTGTTAGAGAAAGTGGAATGAGAGTAGAGGGTAAACGATATGAATTTGATAGAAGAATCTATATTTACAAGCAAACAGGTAATCATTGATGCAGATTGTAAAAAAGAAGATTTGATTGTTTTGTTAAAAAACACCGGTGAAAATACAATTCAATTAAATGGAGAACTTATTTTAACTCTTCCCCAGGGTCACCATATGATTCGATTCACAAAGGACCATTTTTGTCTTTTATACAATACGACTCTATCTTTTTATCCTTAACTGGTAAATTTGTATCTGAATTTGAGGTTGGTTCACATATCCATGAGTTATTTCCCTATAAAGATGGTGTTCTATGTATATATGGAGATGAAGGTGTATATGGCGAGGGTGCTGGAAAAGAGATATTGAACTATGTATCTCCATTCAGTGGTTTGGAGTCTTTTCATGACAAGGCTATCCGCTGTAATCTTGACTATAATCCTCTGTATGCTCGATATAAGCCCTATGCTTGTATCGATTCAGAGAGAAATGAGTTGGTATTACTCAATGAGCAACTTGAAGAAGAAAGAACAATGAAAATTCCTTTTGATACAGGAAATTTAATTACCTTTGCACTTACCTACAAATACGGCTTATTTATAGAAGAAAATAAACTATGTGCATGGGAATTGGATACAACAAAACGCTTTGTTGAGTATAAGAGGGAGTTCTCCTCTAAAACCAGAGCCATTTTTCATCGTCATGATTTTTTATTGATAGAGATTTCTGATCATGAAATAAAAGGATTCATGCCAGTTGTGGAGTATGGCACTTAAGCTAATAGATACCAAGCTTAATATCGAACGTATGGGAGAGGTTTTTTTGGATTTAACGTTTATAGCATCTACTATTTCTAATGTTTATCGCCAAAATCCGAAGGTTGAAGCGGTATTGCTGGGAGGATCTGTTTCACGTAACTGGAATGACAGCTATTCTGATATTGAGCTATTCGTCTTTTGGAAAGAAATTCCAACAGAGGAGGGATTAAGAGCCTTGCTAAGTATGAAATGCAACAAGGCTCTTGTCATTTATCCTATATAAATACGAATCTATGAAATGAACTGGTAGTCTATCCATGTCAGTACTTTCAATCAGTAACTTCTTTTAACAACAGGTAGATGCCATTCATATAGATAAGAAAGCATTCTTAAAAAGGTAATAATGATAAATAAAAGGTATAATTCAAGGTTGGATGTCATCGCTCCGAGGCCGATTAAGAGACCTGCAATACCAGCCCATATGGCGTAAATTTCAGATCTTAACAGGATTGGCTTCCTGCCTGCCAGGACATCTCGTACGATACCGCCGCCACTTCCTGTCAGGATAGCAGCAAATACAACCGCAATAAGCGGTAAGTTCATTTCCGTTGCTAATAAGGCGCCTTGGACAGCGAATGCGCTTAAACCGATAGCGTCAAAAAAATTCCCCCACCTGTTCCAATGCTTTAAAAGCGAATGCTGAAATAAACAAACAATAGTTATAGAAATGAATGCGATAAAAAATAATCCATGTTGCTCCCAAATATGTATAATTGGGATTCCGAGCAGCAAATTGCGGATGGCTCCTCCTCCAAAGGCTGTTACAAATCCGAGTAAATAAAGGCCAAATAAGTCATATTCCTCTTCCATTGCCACTAATGCTCCGCTGATTGCAAAAGCGATTGTTCCGATAATACTCAATACATCCCATGTCATACTTTTTTCTTTTTCTCCTTAAATAAAATTCAAATAATCATTTAAAATCTGGCTAATTTATCATATCATTTGAATACAAGGTTTGGAACGGGTGATTTTTTTGGTATGATAAGAAGAATAGTGAACTATTGAGGGAAGTGACATAATGGAAGAAACATATGAAAAAGCTATACTAGTTGGTTGTCAGCGTGAAGATATTGATGACAGTCGATTTGAATCCTCTATGGAGGAACTTGAATCATTAACGGAAACTGCCGGAGGGCAGGCTCTTGTATTAGTATCTCAAAAGAGAGTTAAGCCTCATCCTGCTACATATATCGGAAAAGGGAAAGTCGAGGAGCTCATTGCATTAGTTGAAGAGCTCGAACCGGATGTTGTAATCTTTAACGATGAATTGTCTCCCAGTCAAATACGAAATCTCGGTAAAGAGCTGGGAACTAGAATTGTTGACCGAACCCAGTTGATTTTAGATATTTTTGCTCAACGTGCTCGTTCTCGCGAAGGTCAAATGCAAGTGGAATTAGCACAATTGCAATATATGCTGCCAAGATTGGCAGGGCAAGGTACTGAATTATCAAGACTCGGCGGTGGAATAGGAACGAGGGGACCAGGGGAAACAAAACTGGAATCTGACAGACGCCACATTCGACGTCGCTTGGATGAAATCAAAAGGCAATTGGATTCAGTTGTTAAGCACAGAGAACGTTACAGAGCGCGTAGAAAACGAAATAATCGTTTCCAAATTGCATTGGCCGGCTATACAAATGCTGGTAAATCAACCTTGTTTAACCGTCTGGCTGAAGCGGATTCTTATGAGGAAAATCAATTGTTCGCTACCCTTGATCCGATGACCAGAGAATGTCTTCTTCCATCTGGATACAAGGTCCTTATCAGTGATACTGTTGGTTTTATTCAGGATTTGCCTACATCTCTTGTTGCGGCATTCAGATCCACACTTGAAGAAGTGACGGAATCCGATGCCATTTTACATGTAGTGGATTCTTCACATCCTGATGCTTATAACCATGAGAAGACTGTTCAAAAAATTATCGAGGACTTGGGTGCTGAGGATATTCCCCAATTGATTGTCTATAACAAAAAAGATATGGCCCATTCTGAATTTGTGCCGACATCCAAGGAAAAATCCATTCATATATCTGCTCGTCAGGATGAAGGGATTCAACAACTTCTTTTAGAAATGGAAAAATTGGTTGAAAGCTTTATGGAACCATACTCCGTTATGATCCCAGCTAATGAAGGGAAGATTATAGCGCGATTAAAGGATGAGACAATCGTTAAATCAACCGAGTTTCATGAAAGCAATGAGACCTATCATCTAAAGGGACTTGCTTTAGCGGACCATGCAATCATGGGAATTATTAAAAATTACGAGTAGGAGTAGGAATACAACATGTTTGAACAATTAAAGAACGGTGAGAGAATCAAAGAAACTGTTCAAGAAACTGAAAAAATGGTTGCTGAAAGATTTTTAGAAATCGATGAAAATGTAGACTTTAATACAGCAAAGGTATTAAAAGCCTTCCAGGAAAACCAGGTTAGTGATGCCCACTTTAATCCTTCAACAGGTTATGGGTATGATGATATGGGCCGAGATACATTGGAAAAGGTGTTTGCTCATGTATTTGGAGCCGAAGCGGCACTTGTCCGCCCGCAAATCATATCTGGAACACATGCTATTTCAACTTCTTTATTTGGTGTGTTACGCCCTGGTGATGAGCTTTTATACATTACAGGAAAGCCATATGACACGCTTGAAGAGATTGTTGGCATACGCGGAAGTGGTATAGGTTCATTGAAGGAATATCAAATATCCTATCAATCTGTTGCTTTAAAGGAAGATGGGTATGTTGACTTTGATGCAGTAGCAAAAGCTATTAAACCAAATACGAAAGTAATTGGCATTCAACGCTCAAAAGGCTATGATAACCGCCCATCATTTAAAATTGCTGAAATAAAGGAAATGATTCAGTTTGTAAAAGCAATCAAACAGGATGTCGTTGTCTTTGTTGATAACTGTTATGGAGAGTTTGCTGAGAAAATGGAGCCTACTGAGGTTGGAGCGGACCTAATGGCAGGTTCCTTAATTAAAAATCCTGGCGGTGGTTTAGCAAAAACAGGTGGTTATATTGCCGGTAGAGCTGATTTAGTAGAACGATGCGCCTATCGTTTAACAACACCGGGTATTGGTGCTGAAGCGGGTGCTTCCTTGTACAGTTTATTAGAAATGTACCAAGGATTCTTCTTGGCTCCGCATGTTGTTGGACAATCCTTAAAAGGAGCAATCTTTACAGCAGCCATGCTAGAAAAATGGGGATTTAGCCCTTCACCTACTTGGAACGAACCTAGAACAGATCTCATCCAATCAGTTCAATTCCATGACAGAGATAAGATGGTGCTGTTCTGTCAGCAGATTCAGTTTGCTTCACCAATTAACTCTCACGTGACACCATATCCGGCCTATATGCCTGGATATGAGGATGATGTCATCATGGCTGCCGGAACGTTTATCCAGGGAGCGAGTATCGAATTAACGGCTGACGGTCCGTTAAGACCGCCATATACCGCTTTTGTACAGGGCGGACTAACGTACTCCCATGTTAAAATAGCTATTTGCAAAGCAATCGATCAGATGATTGAAAAAGGATTAATAAAGTAATAAATGATAACTCCCTTATTTTTAGAATAGGGGAGTTTTTTTGTTCGTGAAAATATTGAAGGGGTTATGCTTATATACAAAATATGGAAATTAGTGATACTCTTAGTATATCTATTTTAAAGTATAAATTTCAGATATTGAGGGTGAGAGTATGAGTAAAAAGTTGCATATCTTGAATATAATTGCGGGGATAATCATTTTAACTGCAATGATAGTCACACTTGTATCTGGCAGCAATAATCTTCCGTATGCAGTCATAGTATTGTATTTTCTCAGTTATTGGCTGCAAAACTTAAATTATAAAAGGATCACTAAAATTCTTGGGTTGAGTATTATAATTTTATTGTTAATCTGGTCCTTGTTACTTTTGATGGACTTTGTGTTCCCTTTTGCGCGGTAGGAAGCAGGGGGTTGAATATAGCTTAAGAATTTCCGAGCAATTGGAAGTTCTTTTTTTTAAAATCTTATCGATAAATTACTAGATTAATTACTGACAAATAGGGTAAAAGAAGTAAAGTAGTTAAAATGATACATTACTCCTGAAATTCCATGTAAGAAAACCTCACATACGATTGACAAAGAAGTTCACATGGCATAAACTAACAATATCAAGAAGAGTTTTGAAGGAGGATGTAGTGGTGAGCGGTAACATCAGAAGAACCATGCCACTTTTTCCAATGAGTATTGTCATGCAGCTGACCGATTTAACTGCACGGCAAATTCGTTATTATGAAGAACATAAATTGGTTTATCCAGCCAGGACAGAGGGGAATCGAAGGATGTTTTCCTTAAACGATATCGATCGTCTTTTGGAAATTAAAGAATTGCTTGATCAAGGTATAAATATGGCCGGGATTAAAAAAATTCTTGAACCTTCTGCTTATAATGAAACTGAAATAATTGCTAAGGATGAACATTCCAAAGAAGAACAAAAGCCAGAATTGACCAATGCGCAATTAAGAAAATTACTGCGCGATGAAATTTTAAAGGCTGGCCGCTTTACAACGAGAGGCAGCAACCAATCTGGTGATATGCATAGGTTTTTTAATTAAAATTAAAATATAAAAAAGCTTTATTATTTAAGGGAGGAAAAAGGAAGATGGGGAAATACACTGCGGATGATATTAGGAAATTAGCTAAAGAAGAAAATGTAAAATTTATTCGATTACAATTTACCGACATTCTGGGAACAATTAAAAACGTAGAAATTCCAGTAAGTCAGCTTGATAAAGCATTAGAAAATAAAATGATGTTTGATGGTTCATCCATTGAAGGGTTCGTTCGTATTGAAGAATCTGATATGCTTTTATATCCAGATCTTGATACATGGGTAATTTTTCCTTGGACTGCTGAAAAAGGAAAAGTGGCTCGTTTAATTTGTGATATTTACAATCCGGATGGAACACCATTCTCAGGTGACCCACGTGCTAATTTAAAACGTGTGTTAGAGGAAATGAAAGAGTTAGGTTTCACAGATTTCAATCTTGGGCCTGAGCCAGAATTCTTCTTATTCAAATTAGATCAAGCAGGGGAACCAACTTTGGAGTTAAATGATAAAGGCGGATACTTTGACCTTGCTCCTACAGATTTAGGTGAAAACTGCCGTCGCGATATCGTTCTTGAGCTAGAAGAGATGGGATTTGAAATTGAAGCATCCCACCATGAGGTAGCTCCAGGGCAACATGAGATTGATTTTAAATATGCTGATGCGATTACAGCTTGTGACCAAATCCAAACATTCAAATTAGTAGTAAAAACAATCGCTCGTAAACATGGCTTGCACGCAACGTTCATGGCTAAACCATTGTTCGGTGTGAATGGTTCCGGTATGCACATGAACTTGTCTTTATTCTCTGAAGGGAAGAATGTTTTCTACGATACAAAAGGAAATATCGAATTGAGCGAGACAGCTCATCAATTCATTGCTGGTATCATTGAGCATGCGCCTGCATTCACAGCAGTAACAAATCCAACAGTTAACTCATACAAACGTCTAGTTCCTGGATACGAAGCACCTTGTTATGTTGCATGGTCTGCTCGTAACCGTAGCCCGTTGATCCGTATTCCGGCTTCCCGTGGATTGAGCACACGTGTTGAGGTACGTTCTGTTGACCCAACTGCAAATCCATACCTAGCTATGGCAGTATTACTTAGCGCTGGTCTTGATGGCATAAGAAATCAGAAAAAAGCTCCAGCACCAATTGACCGTAATATCTATGTAATGTCTGCGCAAGAACGTGCTGAAGAAGGTATTAAAGATCTTCCTTCTACGTTATATCAAGCATTAGTAGAATTACAAAAAAATCCTGTCATCATGAACGGTCTAGGTGATCATATCCTGGAACACTTTGTAGAAGCAAAAGAGATTGAATGGGATATGTTCCGCACCCAAGTTCATCCATGGGAGAGAGAACAATATCTTCAAATGTATTAATAGCCGAAACCCTTGACACTACCAGTGTTGAGGGTTTTTTATTTGGTGGGGCAATCATATGTATTTAGATTGTCCAAATTTTCACTACCTTTTGTGAAATCTTCGAATATCTCCATAGTATCTTTTTCGATTTTCTTAGTAGACATCAGCGGTGATCTGCATGGATCCATGACTCAAACGTTTTTGAATGTATTTCGAAGTTCCTGATTATGGGAGTAGAACAACATGAGTATGCCTTAAAGCGTGAATTGGTATCTTTGGCAATCTGGCTCTTTTATGGATTCGTTCCATAGCATTAAAAAGTTACAGGAATTGATTATCCTGTGCGAAAATTTTGTTAAAGTATAATTGGAACGCTATGCGGTAATATGTGAAGAATAAATAAGAGGGTTCCAAAGTGGGAGTCCTCTTATTTGTATATGGCAAATGAACCACATCTTGAGCCTCTTGTTGAAGTTATATACCAACGCTATTATTAACGTAAGTCGGATAAAGGATGAATATATATGAAGAAACTTTTGTGTATTTTCCACACCATGCGGTTACGCTATTTGCTTCAACATGTGGAATCATCTAAGGAAGTGAATCAAAAAATTCTTCTTTTGCATTTAAAATTAAACGAATTAGAAAAGCTAAAAAATTAAAATTAATGGGACTTTCCACTGTGGGAGTCCTCTTTTTTATAAAAACTTTTCCCCTCTTATTTAATAAATCGCCTCTGAAGGGAGTGGCGTATTGGCACTAATCGTTAGCATTGAAAATATATTACGATACAATTATTTTTCAAAAACTAATAGTATGTACTGTGCGATAGCCTGAGTTCGGAAAAATTACAATATTTACAATTCTGTGTTTTGACGATATACTTTAGTTGTACTTTCTCATTGAAGCCACTTTTGATATTTGTTTAATAACCTTACAGAAAGAAGTCTGAGTATTTAATACTTAGACTTTTTTCGTTCTAATGTTTATTTTTTTAAATCTGATAAAACCAGGTGTATGCTCGGTCTATATAGTGTACACCACCCCTTAAGGGAAGGAGGGAAGTCTTGCCATTTAAGGATTTGATATAAAAAAAAGAGAGGCAGTTTTTATGCTCCGCAAAATCGCCTTTCCTCTATCAAAAACTGTAGACAACGTTTATTTTAAGAGTCCCTCGAGGCTCTTTTATATATTCTAATAAAAAGGGGGGTGATTATTATGGGTAAAATTATTGATATTTCGCATCACCAGCCGCCATCTTCTATAAACTATGACAAACTAGCCAAGGAAGTGGATTTAGTTATTGTTCGTACTCAGTATGGATCTTCTACAATCGACAGACATTATAAAACTCATCACAGGGAATTAAATAAGCGTGGTGTACCAACTAATGCTTATGCGTGGGTAAGGGGGATTTCGATCTCTGATATGGAGAAAGAGGCTACTGATTTTTATAACCGGACTAAAGAATTTAGGCCACCTGTTTACTGGCTTGATGTTGAGGAAAAGAGAATGAAAGATATGAGAGCAGGGGTTAAGGCCTATGTAAAGAAATTGAGAGCTCTTGGGGCAAAGAAAGTAGGAATATATATTGCCAATCATCTTTATAAATCCCTTAATATCGATATAAGAGACTTTGATGCTGTTTGGATACCTTCTTATGGACATAACGACGGCAAGCGAGCAAGTAGCCGAAAACCAAACTATGCCTGCGACTTATGGCAGTTTACAGACAAAGGAAGAGTAGATGGATATGCTGGTAATTTAGATTTAAATGCTATTATAAGTAATAAACCACTGATTTTTTTCACGGGTAATAATGAGCAAATCACATAGTATGAGGGGACTTCAAGCCGGAGTCCTCTTTTTTTTGCCTAAAGTGATGCTCGTGTAAAGTGAGCCATTCTCTTGGCCAACTATTTAGACATTAAATGATAGTTATATAGTCTAATTATGGAACAAAAGAAAGATTCTTCGCATATGATGAGGGTGAAGGTTACAGATGTTAAAACAGTTGGTGATGAATATGTCAGAAGAATTCAAAGAGTACAAGCGTCAGACGGAAGGGCAATTTGATAAACAGGACGTGCGTTTTGAAAAACATGAATTCCGGATGGACAAGCAGGAAGATCGGTTGGACCAAATGCGCAGTACACAAATTGTACACGATCAGCAGATTGCTGGTATTTTAGAAACCCTCAAAGACATTAAAGGAGATACTGTATGGTTAAGAAGAACTGTGACCGCTTCCGTTATAGGTGGAACTATTCCAGCGGTTATCGGTTTTATTGTGTTTGCTATACAAAAACTGAACTAAGGAGGGTGGATGATGAAAAGGTCTATACCATATTTTGAAGCACTAGTCAGTATATTGAGCTATTACCTTGCTTCGGTATGTATGTTCAACAATGATATGTTTCAGCAATTGCCAGAGTTATATGGAACTTTAAGTCAGTTGGGAAGCGAGACATTGTTTGCTCTCATTTTCTTTTCTGCAGCTACTATAAAGGTTATTGGCATGGTTATTAATAGTCATGTAATGAGAAAGTTTGGGTTAGGGTTATCCGCCTTAATTTATTTAATCATTGCCGTTTCTTATGCCGCGAGTGACATGCCTTTAAACTGGGGTACGGGGATTTTCTTTTTGCTGTCTGCATTCAGCCTTTTAAATATATTTGAAGTTAAGCATACTAAGTTAATAGAGTGATAGATATGAAGTGGAAAGTACGTTTAAAAACCCAATCTTATTATTGCATTTACTACTTTAGTCACTAGCTTTATATATAAATTGCTCGGTTTAATAGGAGTCATGCCGTCTGTCGCAGAAGATGATGTTACACATTGGTTTTGCTTTTTGTGGATATATTAGCTGGGATTGGTATTGTTCAGGATCCGACAACTAAAGGAATAGGAGACAGTCAACAAGCCTTGAGTTATGAAGTTCCTAGAGATGACAAAACCAATGTTGTATAAAGTCCACAGGAGCTCTTATGCTTAAGATGCGCTACCTATGACGTATCCTATCAAAAATCTGTCATGCATAAAAGAAGAGAAGGCGATCCTTTAAGACCACCTTCTCTAGACTTTAATGAACATTATTTTAGCATGGTTTGAATTAATACAGGGTCATGATCACTTGCCCGCCCATGTTCTTCCATGAAGGCAGCGTTGATGTGAACGATATCAACAGCTGTACGCAATGTTAGTGGTTTCGAAACAAGGATATGGTCTAGCACTTGTAAATTTCCTTGATAGGCATACGTATAGCGGTCAATTGAGGGAATCAAATCAATCATATTCGTCAATTCCCTGCCCTTCAGTGTTTTGAGTGTATCTGTAAATTCAAAATCATTTAAGTCTCCGAGAGCAATAATATTTGCATACTTGTCCTTGGACTGAATTTCTTTTACAAATTGATTCACCACATTTGCTATGCTAATGCGTTGCTCTTCACTAGACAATATAGCCGGCTGGTTTTTTCCAAAGAGCGGCTGGTCCCCGCCTTTTGAATTGAAATGGTTAGCGATGACAATAACATCCTTGCCATTAAAGGTAAATTGGGCAGCTAAAGGCTTACGGCTACTATCAAATGCAGGATTTTCAGGATCAATTCGTCCTGGATTTGCTGTCAGTTTGCCATTTTCATAGCGGACTGCTTCATTCGCACTGCCCTTTGGAGCAGAAGTGAGTGACACTCGCTCCGGGTTATATAAAAATCCGACACGGATATTGGCTCCAGGAGCGCCTCCATCTTGATTATTTACCGGGGCGATATCAGTGAATGAATAAGTGGGACCGCCCAGCTCTTTAATTTTATCAATTAATGTTTGATAGCTAGCACTTGCATCCGTATTACCGCTATTTGTGGCACCATCATTGTCCTGAATTTCAGTCAGTCCAATGATATCAGGTTGGTTTAGGTTGTCTGTAATAGCTTTTGCAAGTTTTGTAGTTTTTTCATCGCTCTCCTTAGGGGAGAAATTTTCTACGTTATAGGAAGCGACTGTCAGTTTTTTGGCATGTTGCTTAAATTTCGTTACCTCTTGTTTCAGGGAGCCGTTTTTAAGTTGCGGTAATTGATCTTTATCAGAAAGAATCCGGTAATTGCTGAAACCATAGCTTACAATTCCATGAATATCTCTCGTAAATGAATCGCCTGTCTTGGTAACAAAGCTTGAATCTCCAGTATCAACGATGAGTCGCTCTGGATTATAATCCTTTTCTGAAATCCTTAAGCCACCTGCCAAGGTGTTGAGTAACGTATATTTTGACACTACATATAGTTCGCCATAATCCTGCGGTGCAATGACCTTTGGCTGTTTAATGTTTACGAGCATTCCCTCTAGGCTCTCGTAATAATCTATGCCGTCCTGATACGGATCAAACTTGCCGAACTGGTCGTTATCGATGACTTGCGTTGGCTGTCCTTTAAGCGGGCTAATCTCAATCGGCTTAGGGAGCGGTTGTGAGTCTTTTACAATCGTAATGTTAGTAGCATTGATTTCCGTAACCGGTAAATCCGTTGTTAATTTTTCTGCATAACCTTCTAGTACCCATTCTTTGACCTGACCGCTTGCTTTAATGGTATTACCAACTTGTGCACCATGGTTTCTTTTATAGACAAGTATACCTTCTGAGGTGGAAGGGTTTTTATCAGCCGTTAGAGATTGCATATAGAAGTTGTTAGCATCTGCAATATAAGTTACGATGCCTTCAACATCTGCCACATATTGATCCTGAAAAGGAGAGTAGTGCTCAGCACCTTGAATGTCATGTATCTGTAAACCACTAGTGGCAATGTAATAGGTTAGTGATACAATATCACTGTTTTTATAGCCGTCTGCTATGACGATTGCTTTAATTGTTGTGTTCTCTGTGATGAGGATGGGGGTCGTGTACACTTGGCTGTCTATGGTAGGGTCCATCCCATTTGTTGTATAGTAGATGGTTGCGTTTTCTGTCTCTGTTGTTAAGGAAATAGCTGTTCCAGCTGATACTGGTCCGGGAGAGACTGAGCTCTCAGCAACGGCAGCTTTCGGAGTTGGATCATGTTCTTCTGCAAAAACAATGGAGGTAGGTGATTTTAATCCAGGCACTGTATAGTAAGCCTCAAGATTTCCGGTAACTTGAATTTTACTACCGATGATGGAAGGATTGGACTGCAGCCCAAATTCTGCTCGGAATTTAGCTGGGAGCTGGATAGGAAGCAGTTTTTCTTTATCCGTTTCATTAGGTGAATCAGCGAGCGCAATATTAAAATCACTGCTGAATGGTGCTTCAAAATCGTAGCTATTATTTCCTGTCGTATGGGCAACGATATAGCCTTCAACAGTAGCATTGCCTGTATTGTTTGCTATTGCCTCTGTAACAGTAATGGGTCCATCTGCCTTGGGTGTTACCGCAGGAATGAACGATAAGAGGAGCAGGAACACGAGAAAGGCTGGGACGAAGAAACGATTAATATTGGATTTTGACATTCGACACTCTCCTTTAAATTTCTATCATTTCTCCCATATACTACAAAAAAGAGGGCAATCAGTACAGGGTGGTTAGATTCATCTTTCTGTTGAAAGTTAGGAATGGTATAAGTAAATAGTCATGATTCTATCATTTTTTAGGAAGTAAAGAATCCGAATCCTCATTTTGTGAAGGTAGAAATTTCTTTTTGTAAAATATATCGTTTTTCTTCTATTAAGTATAGGGTTGAGAGGATGCTATAGCAGGGAGAGTTGAGGAGAGAGTTATTTGTGTTCTTGGCATCTTTTTTAAAAGGGTAACATTTATTGAAGTTAAGGTGCAGGTTTGATGAACTAGGTTAGAAAAATAGAGGTTAAGATTTATAAAAAAATATTGAGAATACACTAAGTAAGAAAAGTATGAATAGAGGTTGAATTTAAGCAAATAAAAACCCCGCTCAATCGAAACGGGGGACTTTTAGTTCGGCATATCTTTTTGCAACTAAATACTTTAGTTGTTCTAAATCTTCTAATGTAGTTTTATTTCCGATATAGTCTTTAATAACCGGAGGTATGGTTATTGAATCGATTTTTTTCGTTGGCTCTTTTATGTCCATTTTCTCATCTATCCTTCTGAAAAACTATTATAGTACCATTATATAGTTACAATATTACGAACAGATTAATAGGAGTTTACATTTAAATATTATTAAGAAGTCAAAAAGAATACCAATAATACCGAGATGGGGATTAAGATCCGCTAGAAATCATGCGCCCAACAGAAGGGAATGATAAAAAGGAGAATGAATTAAGAAGGGTTCGGCAAAAATTACCCAATCCTTTTATCTTATATAGTCTACAGATTGTATATTTTCATATAGCATAATTTAATCGATAGTAAACCCAGTATATAGATTATTTGTCGGTGGAGCGTTGAATTCTACCCACAATTTTTGGAGGGAAAAATAAAAATCGCTTTCTTCTTGAGTAATGCATATGCTGTGGTGTAGGATCGAGCGTTTCATCTTGTAAAAAATCGAGCATCGTATTAGTTGATATATACGCAAGAACCATACTAACTTTCCATTGATCGTGATGAATATCCCCTCGTATGATTAAATTCCCTAAAATGCTATACATACTGTACCGTTCTAATAACCAAAAATCCAAAGATTCCGGCAGGGGCTCATATAAAATCTGCTGACGTTCATAATGAACATTGAGTTGATAGGTTTGTTTACTGCTTTCTCGTACACTTTGAAAATAAAATTGATCCTTTGCTTGTTGAAAGTACATATGTGCTTTTTTATATGGTAGGCCTAATCCTAATTGTGCTCCCAAGACGGCTAATAGTTTGTCCGCATCTAAACTAAAAAAATAAATACCTGGTACACCCTTGTATTTAACATATGTACGTACATTCAGCTCTAAATACGTATGAAGATATGGAAAATGCGGAAGCCCTCTTGCTCTCATTTTAGTTATTTTAAAGGGAATAATTGAAATCCATGCTTTTCCTTCATATAAATCAATTTCCAATTCCTCCGGCACATATGGACGGAGAAGGGTGGAGTCTAATTGATAATGTAAAAATAGCATATCATTCCATACCTGGGTCAGTATCCATGGTGACTTTGGTAGAGGAAAAGGACGATGTTTCGTTTCATTAAACTCAAAATACATAAATCCCCCTCATTTCTTTAAGTATATTAAATGTTTTGCCCATATATATTGATATTAAACATTCCGATAAAGCAATACGGATTAATAAGAAGGACTAGAACAAGAAGGAAAGAAATTTACATATAATATATAAAAGTGAATATAGCAGAGGGGAAATATGAAACTAAATATAAAATTTCGACATCTAATAATGCTGAAGTAATATATAAGTTAAAAGTAAAGACCTCTCCAACCAGAAAGATTTGAGAGGCTTTTTATAGTTCCTGGTTTTAATATCGGAGATCATACCTAAGGCGCATAACATTGTAAAACAATCGAGCATCTCGTCCCATTTTTGTTCGAGGGTTTATTTGGGATTGAAGGCAATTTAACAGCATTTCGTCACACTGTTTAGTGGGTCCAAACCGCTCATAACAGTCATCATGTTTCTTGCAGCATGAGTCTACTTGATTAGTAGGTCCCCATGGACCGGAACAGCCTGGACCGCACCAATTATATCCTGGATAACATAATCCTTTGCCAGGACGTCTTCGTCTTCTTCTTTGCATACTTCCACCTCCATATAAATCTTTATAATTAATATATGAGGAGTTGGACAAAACGTAAGGGCAGATAAATGGCTAATGTTTACTTGGATTTTAATTAGGTTGCTGTGACAAAACAAATATATTCTTATAGAAAAAAGCCCAGAGTGTTAATCTCTGGGCTACGACTAAGAAATGATAATCTCGCAATCTATTATTTATTCAACTCACGGATAATATGCATTCCGGAAACCCATCCTTGTGTATCATTTGAAAGGTTCACTTTATACCATCCATTGCTGGTTATCGGATTGTTTTTTGAATCAACCGATAGCTCAATATATTGATAATTAGATAGGGTGCCGACCACACTGCTGCCTGTATTTGCAGCAGAACGGACATTTAAGGATGTAGCATCCACACGCGCCAGATTTTTAACGGACATGTATTTATAGTAACTGCTTAACCCAAAACTGGAGGTGTAATACATGTTGCCTTTATATTTTATTTTTAAAGTCTCATTATTATGTTTTTCTAGCAAATTAAAGGTTTCTCCAGCTTTAATGCTGGCAGAGGATCCTGAGTTTGTTTTTGTTACATATTCAGAACTGACCCAGCCGGTTTTTCCGTTATATTGAACTTTATACCAGCTACCGCTTGCACTAAGAAAGGTTATTGTTGCCCCATTAGGTATGGTGAGCAAAATAGAACCATTTGTTGAAGCACTAGAACGCAAATTTAGATTAGAAGTTGTCTTATAAACGGTTGAACCTGTATTATCTGCTGATGCCAGATTAATGGTTGTATGTGCTACCGCAATAGTACCAGTAGGAAAGACATCTTTTGCATCAGGATAAGAGGGTCTGCTTGGCACCGTTTTATTCGGGGGGGCATTTTTGGCACCCTCGTTATTGTAATCAAGCATTGCCGACATATGTTTGGCAATCGCTTTTCCCCAATTTGAATCGGTCGCATAATAAAAATTCATCCCGCTGCTTAGACTGTCGATTCTATTCCCATTACTATCTTTAACGGTAGAACCAAGATACGCGCCTTTATAGGACCAGTAACCTTCATTTAAATACGTAGCTTTCATCATTTGAGCAATAAATTCAATATTTGATTTGATTGTATTAAATTTGACAGCACCCACAAATGGAGCTGCATCATAGGCTCCGTAACCAAACAGATTGTTTTTGGCTAGTGATATAGTTGATTTACCGAAATTGCTCTCGTGAATGGCATGTGCTGCAAGATACAAAGCATTCACGCCATATTTGTTTGCTGCATCAATAAATATGCTTCCCCTGTTAAATAGAACACTGTTGGAGGAGGTTGCATTATTCGCAATATACGTATTAATTTGTGCAGCTGTTACGGATGATTTTGTCCTTAAATCAATCGTTACATAGGAATCTGAACTGATTGGATTAGTGGAGTCGGAGGTAGATGCTCCTTTTACCAGATAGGATGAGCTGACCCAGCCTGTAAGTGAGTTATAGGAAACCTTATACCATGATCCGTTTTTGGATAAATACGTAACCTGTTTTCCTTTAGGTATAGTAGTAAGGACAGCTCCACTGGTAGAGGCTGAATTCCGGAACTTCAAATTAGCAGTTGTCGTATAAATCTCATTATTCTTTACTTCCTCTTTTTTATCTTCAGTTGTTTCCTTTAGGAATTCAGAGCTAACCCAACCTGTTTTGTTTCCGTACTTCACCTTATACCAAAAACTGCTTTTTGATAGATAGGTAACTTTCTCTCCTTTTGGGATAAGCGTTAATACAGACCCCTGGGTAGAAGCCTCAGTTCTTAGATTCAGTCTGGCCGTTGTTTGATAAGTCAAATTCTCCTTTGGTTTTTCAACAGAAGGGGAGGGACTCTCATTTTTAACCGGTGTAACACCTTTTAAATAGCTGGAACTGACCCAACCAGTTTTACCGCTATATTTTACCTTAAACCATGAACCGCTCTTGGAAACATAAGTAACAGATTTGCCTTCAGGAATCGTTGTTAAAATAGATCCTTTCGTCGAAGCGGATGATCGTAAATTAAGATTAGCATTAGTTTGGTACTTCACTTCCTGTGTAGGTTTTGCCACAACGGAAGGGGTGCTGCTCGTTGGTTTGGCAGCAGCTGAGCTAGCTTTTAAATAACTGGAGCTGACCCAACCGGTTTTACCGCTATATTTTACCTTGAACCAAGAACCGCTTTTGGAAACATAAGTAACAGACTTACCTTTAGGAATCGTCGTTAAAATGAATCCTTTTGTTGAAGCGGAAGATCGTAAATTAAGATTAGCATTAGTTTGGTACTTCACTTCCTGTGTAGGTTTTGCCACAGTGGAAGGGGTGCTGCTCGTTGGTTTAGCAGCAGCTGAGTTAGCTTTTAAATAACTGGAGCTGACCCAACCGGTTTTACCGCTATATTTCACCTTGAACCAAGAACCGCTTTTGGAAACATAAGTAACGGATTTCCCTTTTGGAATCGTCGTTAAAATAGATCCTTTCGTTGAAGCGGATGATCGTAAATTAAGGTTAGCTTTCGTTGTGTATGAAGATGAACTGCTGGTAACAACAGCAGATTTAACCACAGCAGCAGGTTCAACCTTAGCTTTCTCATTTATTTTTTTTACATAATCTGAACTAACCCAGCCTGTAGTAGTTTGATATTTTACTTTAATCCAAGAACCACTAGTGGAAATATAGGTTAGGGTTTTCCCTTTCGGAATGGTTTTCAGGATTTTCCCGTTGGTAGACGCTTTGGATCGTAAGTTAAGATTAGCTGTAGTTTGATAGCCAGAGATAATGGCTTTATCAGAAGTAATATTTTCAGCTTTCTTCACATACTTATTATTAACCCAACCTGTGCGATTGTTGAATTTCACTTTGAACCAAGAACCACTTTTTGAAAGGTAGCTAATTTTTTCCCCTTTAGGAATGGTTAATAGTACAGAGCTTTTAGTAGAATTACTGACTCGTAAATTTAAATTAGAAGTGGTTTCGTAATACGTAACACTAGATGCTTCAGCCTTTTTGGTGTCCAATAATTTTAATGATGTATCCCCGCTATATAGGATAAATCCTGCAGATAATAAAAGTGTTGTACCCTTATAGACCAATGGCTTATGGCTTGCCTTTTGATTTTGCAAATGTACATCCTCCTTTATTCTCCCTCAGTTTTACAAAGCTGTATGGCATATGTTTTTGTCAGACAACAGCAGAGATCAGTTAAATCAACCCCTAAAAAAATAAGGGTAAAATGAGTAACTAAAAAATGTCTCCAGCATAAAATGTCATAGAGGGTGCTATAGCACATATCGGCATAATTTGGGAAAAGTTTAGCGAGAAATGTAAGATTCCATAAATTAGATGTTATTTTTTTATTAAAAAAAGGAATAAAGGTAATAATAATGTAGAAAGGGGGAGATAAAATGGAAGGTTATCTACAAAATATAACAAAAAAGATATCTAGTTACTGTTTTCATCTGGATATGAAAACGAAAGTGAAAAACCGACATTTCACGATTGTCTCAGATAATGATTGGGGCAAGATAGTTTATGATGAATTAGGTATGGAATATCAAACTCCATTTGTAGGAATGTTCATATTTGCACCGGATTATATTGAACTGTTATCTAACTTTGAGCACTATATGAAATCTCCCCTTAAATTTACACTCCATTCAAAATACGATGGTGTATCGGGTGTTTATCCCATTGGGCTGTTGGGCCAGAAAGTAGAGATCCATTTCTATTCCTATAAGTATAAACAAACAGCATTAAATGACTGGAATGAAAGAGTTAAACGTATAAATTGGGATCAGCTGTTTTTTAAATTCAGCGATCAGTATCAGTGCAGAAAAGAATGTATTGAAACGTTCAATCAGTTGCCTTTAAAAAACAAAGTCTGTTTTACGGCTAGGCCAATGGGACATTTAGACAATGTGATTTGTTTTTCAAATCAACACATAGAAACCAAATTAGAAAATGAGCTAGTGGATTATAAAAAATACTTTGATGTAGCATCTTGGCTGAATACAGGAGAAGTGATTAAGAAAGAGCCTGAAAAAAGAAAAGCCAATTTTGAACTGCATTTTCCTTTTAAGCTAATCGGCAACAAATAGATAATGAATTTAAACACCGGTGTTTTCCGGTGTTTTTTATGTGCTCATGGTATGAGACCGACGCTACGGGGAGATTGCACGTTAAAATAAGGAGTAATCTATTAATTTTATCCTAACTCTCCGTACGATCTTCAAATGGGTTATCCGCTTTTATGTGTGGATTTTGCTTTAATAATTGACGAACAAACTGAGTTTGGTTTTTTGGTGAAATGGCAATCGTATTATATCCTGTAAAATTAATTTCTATTTTATCCATAGATAGGGCAGGAGCTGTAAAAGGATTTCTGGTTTTTCTTATACTGATAATTGTATCAATCATAATTTTCTTCTTAAATGGACCGTAGCGTATGGTGAGGAGGTTTTCCGATATTGTATATCCTGTTTTAAACCATATCCACAATAAACAAAAACCAACTGGTACTAACAGAACAATTTTAACCCATTGCTTGTCTAAGAAATCAGGGGTCATCCAAACACTAATGTTTGGAAATGAAATAGGTGAAAGAATAAAAAGAAATGCGAATAACCAAATAATAGCGGTCATCCATATGTCTCTTTTTGATGGAAAATACATGCAACCATCCTCCGTTTATTTGTATCTATACATTCTTGTTGGAACGTTTTTAGATCATATATAGCCTTCAAATTAAAGGGTGAATTTTAATGAAAACTACCCATCGATGGGCCGTTTTACGATTTGGGTTACCTTTTAATTCTATTTTACCAAAACTATCCATATTCTAGTTAAAAATATAAGTTGCTATTCTGAAATTTTATATTAAGATATTCGCTTCAAAAAAAGATAGTATATAAATATAGTTTTTCTTGAGCTATCCATTATTTTCGACAAAACCATTAGAAGAAATGAAAATTACCAATGTTTTTTGAAACTATCTCTCTGTTTGTTCGTATGTATAGTATGATAAAATTGCCTTAGAAAGGGGTGACTGTTTATGTTCTATATGATCCTTCTTGGATTGGTAGGAGCTACAGCTGTAGTTTTTCTGCAGGACGCAAAACCAGCAGGACCAAAACAGGAACGTTTGGCAAATGTGATGAAGCGAATAGCCGGTAAAAATCAAAAAGACCAGTTTGTATGCACGCAATTGGATGATCGTTATGCCCATTATGTATATGAATTGGATTCAAATATACTTTCCATCTTGGCTGGTCCGGATTACATTACGATTAATGCGCAAAAAGCTAAAACAAAACAGCCTTTACTGGATGTTCGATACGATACCAGGTCGAGAGTTTATACAGAAAAGAAAATCTCCGAACAACTATTAAAGAAAGAAAGCGATTTAGAAAAGATTGATCTCTTTTTAAGATGGGCCATTATGAGTTTCCAGCCAGATAAAATGAAAACGATATATCAAAATAACAATAACTTCACTGCTCTTATAAATGAGCTGGAAGATGCGAGAAATAGAAACTATCTATCTTCACCGATTGACCATGCCTTTACTCAAATTATCCCAAGCCTGGGTTATTTACTGGAGCATGTGGATCTCATCTCTGATGTTGATTATGAGCATCAGGTTAAGGAGACAATAATTAAAGATTTACGTAAGCTGATTGCTGACTTTAGTCAATTGGAATCCAAACAACAAGAAAAGTATGAACATGATACATTAAATCGACTGATTATCATACAGGAGCGAATTACACAAATTCGCAGGCATATAGACAATACAAGGGAATTTGATTTAAAGAAAACACTGACTACAATCGATCAAAGATACGAAAAATAATGTCGGACAAGAGGTGGAAAACCGATGAGTGAACAAAATAGGGAATTTGATGAAACAGCGATTCAATCATTCATAAATCCCGAAGATATGAAAAAATTAAATGATGAAGCAACTCAGGTCGTCAAAAAAATATCTGACACAGATGCACATAATATTGACTCCGTCCTAGAGCATTTAAGCAATTTCGGCGGCAATGAGCAACGTATGGCTGGGGAATCATTAAACAGTCTGCGCAGACCGGTTAAAGATATGATGGACAATAAGGACAATCACGATATACCAACTAATCTGCTGAAGCTTCGCGAGGCGGTATCTGACCTAAATCCAAATGCCTATCAGACAAAAGGAATAGCAAAGATTGTTCCGAAGTTTTTGCGCAAGAGTTCAAATGAAAAGTTTATTGCTAAGTATCAAACGGTGGAAAAGAATATTGATGAAATCGTTCAGTCCTTACTTAGAGGAAGAGATATGCTTCAGGAGGATAATGCTGAGCTTGATGTCATCAAAAAAGATGTCCATGAAAAAATTTACCTCTTAGATAAACAAATCTATATGGGTCAGCATCTTTTCCAAATGATTGAGGATAAAAAGAACGATCCGGAGTGGCAGAATAAGCAGCAGCTTGTCATGGAAGCACAGGAGAAAATCATTGTACGAACAAAGAATATGAGCTCTATGGTAAATGTGCTGCAGCAGTCCCTTGCTTCCGTTGATATTATCAAGAAAAATAATGATAAATTAAAAGAAGCCATTCGGAATGCAATTGACACGACTAAGAACTTAGCTCCCGTTACATCTGCAATTCATTTGGCCTTGCAAAATCAGGAAAGAATCATTACAGCAATCAATGATGTGAATGAAGCTACAGAAAACATGATTTTGGCAAACGCGCAAATGCTAAAAGAAAACACAGAAAAAACAACGAAGCTCTTGGAGAATCCATCTATCTCGATTGAAAAGCTCCAAAAGGCTTACCAGGATATTTATTCTGCTATTGAGACCCAGGAAGCATCCAGCAGAAGGATTATCGCCAGCAGTAAAGAGTTTGTAACGAAGCTGGATGATATGAACAGAGAAATGAAAACGAAGCTATTAAATCAATAAGGGGGAAGAAACCATGCAATATGTTAGATATTCTCTCTTGCTACTAACCTGTTATTTGACCGTGATGTTCAGTGGATTTATACCAGTGGTATTCTTTGATTCATTTGGAATGTTCCTGGGTTCCTATATTTCCATGTCCATCGGGATTACAATTCTTTTATTTGGCTTATTCTTTATGAAGATGAAAGAAAACCATTCATTGAAAATGAAGTTGCTTGTTATTAATACGATTGGCTTCCTGCTTTTCCATTTTAATTTTGCAGGATATACTTCATACAACTCCATGGTACTGTGTTATCCCATCCTAGCAGTCTTAACATTGGTTGCGTACGACAAGTATTATAAAAAGCAGAAGGATAAAGGAAATCGCATATACTACTGAAACGCCGAATGAATCGGCGTTTTTTTCTGTTTTAAAAAGACCAGGTTGCCAAACTAACGGGTTCTCTTTTGAGGGAGAAAAATAGAAATAACAAGACGTATAACACAACAATTAATAATGTAAAACGCAACAATATTTCGTTGCGATTTTTTTGATATAAAAGGATTTAAATAAAACAATACCTCTTTTGGTTACTTAATTCGTCTAGTATTTAGCTTGCTTTTTAACATCGTTACAATAGCTATTGTCAATTTGCGATTGGGCTTGTTAATTTGCTTAAGATAATCATAGGTGATTTAGTAAAAAGGAATAAAAGGAACCTTAATCGAATATTTAACAAAGTTTAAATTGATTGAAGCTTACTAAAGTGGCAGTTTAGTTTAAAAGGCCCATTAATTTGAACTTACAGTAACAAATATAAAAGAGGGTATGAGGGATAATTTTGATTAAAGGATATTCAAAAATTTACTTACAAAAGGTTGAAAGTTTAAATAAACAAGGGTTAGTTTACTCAATAAATACAGGTGGTAAAACCATAGGGAAATTACAAGAATCCAAAAATTCCTCGAAAAAGTCAGGCAATCAATTGATAAAGCTGGCCAGCCTGATTCTCCTAGCTATACCTAAGAGAATAATCTTAGAAAATTTAGAAATAGATTTATTAAATGAAGAAGGAAAAAGTGTAGGTTATATAAAAAAAGAGATTGGATTTCATAAAGATTTAATTTTATACACGAAAAATGGAGAACATATTGCCACTGTGAAATCAACTTCAAAAGGGTAAGTCACCATCAATAAAAGTTATTGATGCAAATGGCAATGAATTATTAACAGCAATAGGTAGTTATGATGCAATAGATTTCACAGTTAGGGACAACAGTACAAATAAACTTTTAACTACAATTAAGAAACGCTCCTTATTTTATGAAACGATAAAAGAAAATTTATTCAACAATGATGGTTATCATATAGAAAATAGTGATTATAAAGAGGGTGTAGTATTTGAACTTATTGGAATAGTGGTTGCTATTGATATTCACTTCCATATGGGGGAATGAATTGTGAACTTTTCTACTTTACCTATGGGCATTGATCCAAGGAGGATTAATGCCTTTTTGAGTTGAATTTCTTATTGTAGAAAAGGGGCAGTTTAGCTTAACAGGAGCAACTGAGAAAATAACATAAAGTTAATTCAAGTATTTAAGAGTTACAATATAAGACGGGGGGAAGAGATGAGTTGGGGAAACGGACAAAAACAATCGCATTTTATGTTATATCAATGATTGTTACATATGCGATATTTGCAAGTATAGAGAGTGCAAAACTAAGTTCTAAAACTGTCGATGAAGCATTTGAAAAGTTTAAGAATGAATTTGTTGAAACTGAAATCGGTGATAAAGAATTTTACCGAATTGGGAATTCTACATTTGTGCCATTTGAAGTTGGAAATACTGTTTCATTAGTCCAGTTTGAAAAAGGGATATTCGGTTGGAAACCAACCTATTATTCTCACGATGAGGATAGAGGTTCTTCCTATACAAGTTTTGCTGATGGAGATATCCTTTTGCACGGGGTCATACCAAAAGATATAGTGGCTGAAACGAAGATCATAAAAGTGAATGGAATAGAGGCAGATATTGTTAGGCTCAATGATAAAACGAGAGTTTGGATTTTGATGAACAATAAACCAAAAAACTTTTCTAACATAAACATAGACTTCTTAGATAATGACGGACATATAATCAGTGAAATATAAATACAAATAACATTTCTAAAGGTAGTTGCTATTATTGTGAATAAGTATACTTAAACAAACGGGGCAGTTTAGCTCAATAAGAATAATTGATTTGGTATTACAAAGGTATTGGTATTGGTATTGGTATTGGGGGATATTGTATATGGCTGTCATAACATTTGGGCAAAAAGAAGAGGATAAAGAATATATATTAAGACCTGCCGTTTATTGTCTAATGTTTAATAAACAGAAGGATAAAATCGCAATAATTGAAACAGGTGATGGTAAGTATTTTCTTCCTGGCGGAGGAATAGAAAATACTGAGACACACGAAGAGTGTATGAAAAGGGAAGCATTAGAAGAAATGGGAATGGATATAGAATTGGGACGTTTCATCGGGTGTGCTCAGAGATATTTCTTTTCAACAAATGAATGTAAATATTACCTTAGTGAAGGTCATTTTTATTTATGTGAAATGGGATTGCAAGTAAGCGAACCAACAGAAGAGGATAACTTTCTTATATGGGCTGAACCAATTCAAGCAGTAGAAAAATTATTTCACGATCATCAGATTTGGGCAGTAAACAAAGCTCTAAAAATGATATGAATTATTGAGCTATCGGGGTCATTGATCTAAGAAGGATTAATGGCCTTTTATGTTGAACTTCTTATTGAAGTAAAGGGGCAGTTTAGTGATACTCCATTTTATTATGTTATGTATAAAACTTATATAATTTGTCTTTTTTATATCATAGCCCTAATAGATTAATGTAATCGAAGTAAGTACATATACTCTAAACAATTTGAAACAAGAGAATAAAGGAGAATAATTAAATGAGATTAGAGAGCAAGAGAATTTATTTAAGACTGCTTTGCGAGTCAGATGCCCCTATTATATTAGGAAGTACGCTGGATAAAGAAATACGTTATATGACTGGGACTTCTTTTAATTTTTCATTACAACAAATTAAGACACATATAAATAATATAAATAATGATTCTAGTCGTTATGATTTCGCTATTTGTTTAAAAAGTAGTGATGAAATGATTGGGGAATTATCAATATACGATATTGATGAGGAGAATAAAAAGGCAGGATTTAGAATATCAATGGCTTCTACTTCATTAACAGGAAAAGGTTTTGGAACTGAAGCAATCAATATAGTTCTAAGTTTTGTTTTTGATCAACTCAATTTAAATCGTTTACAGTTAGAAGTATTTAGTCAAAATTTACGTGGAATCAGGGCGTATGAAAAAGTTGGATTTGTAAAAGAAGGCGTCTTACGTCAGTCCTTATATTACAATAAAGCATATTCAGATGAAATTATTATGGCAATACTTAAAAGTGATTACGAAAAGTTACTATTGTAATTGTCTTTGTTTGTGAATGAATATACTTAAACTAACAGGGGCGTTGATCCAGGAAGGGTTAATGCCTTTTAGTGTTGAATTCCTTATTGTAGAAACGGGGCAGTTTAGCTTAATAGTGTTTAATGTGAATTTATTAAATTTTGGTAAAATCAATATAGCAATGCTTTGCTACTAGAAAAAGAAGAAAGAGGTTAGGGGATTATGTTAATACATAAGGTGGATGATGAAGTTTCTTTGAGATTGTTTAATAAAGATGATGCTGGTGAGTTCTATGATTTAACGATAAATTCTAAGTCCTATTTAAAAGAGTGGCTCGGTTGGCTCGATTATACAAAGAGTGTAGAAGATACTGCACAAAATATTCAATCAAGATGTAAAGAACTTATGGAGAATGGTGGTTACCCCCAATCGTTCGCAATTATATATAATGGCAAAATTGCAGGTACAATCGGTTTCAATGAAATATATAAAGCTAATAAAATTGGTGTTGTGGGTTATTGGTTAGGTGAAGAATTCCAAGGCAACGGTATAATGTCGAAAGCATTCAAAGCATTAATAGATTACGGATTTAATGACCTTAAACTTAATCGAATTGAAGTTAGAGTCGCAGTTGAAAATAAAAAGAGTAGAGCACTTCCAGAAAGATTTGGTTTTAAGGAAGAAGGACGTATAAGACAAGCAGAGTGGTTATATGACCATTATGTAGATCACGTAATTTATGGTCTTTTGGCTAGTGAATGGGAGTAGCTTAAAACACAACTTTATTCCACTAACGGGGGCATTCGTTTAAGTAAATTGTAGTATTACTTCCTTTCTATTTGTCTATACTGATAAAAATAGATGAGGAGAGTAATAGGATGATACTATCTGAAGCGTGGGATTTATATAAAGCTGATAAACAGATTCAAGGATATTCAGCTCAGACTTTAAAGGCATATAATATCCAATTAAACTTGCTAATCCGGAATCTTGGTGATCGATCACTTGATGAAATTACCACTGATTCATTAAAGCTCTATCTTGGAAATGTGGCTGATCAATTAAAGGCTGCTAGTTTGAGTCATAGGATACGTTTTATAAAATCGCTGTTTAGATGGGCCCAAGATGAAAATGTCCTAAATGGTAATCCAGCCGCGAAAATCAAGGAACCAAAATCGGAGATTCGAATACCAAAGTTTTTATCTGAAGTAGAAATTGAGCATTTAAGAGAAGCTTGTCATACAACATTGGAAAATGCTTTATTCGAATTTATGTATTCAACCGGTTGTAGGATTGGAGAAGCCGTTCATTTGAATCGACAGTCCATCAATTTTTCTAATCAGTCCGTAATTGTCTTAGGCAAAGGAAATAAAGAAAGAGAAGTTTACTTTAACACTAGATGTGATATCTGGTTGAAGAGGTATTTGGATGAGAGAACTGATAATCAAGAAGCACTGTTCGTAACCATCCGTTCTCCCCATCGGATGAGTATATCTCAAATGAGATATATCATAAAACAGATTTCGAAAAGATCTGGTATTAATAAAAGCATTCACCCCCATCAATTGAGACATAGTTATGCCACTACTTTATTGAATAATGGTGCACCACTAGAAGTTATTCAAAATTTGATGGGACACGAAAAAAGCGAAACGACTAAAATCTACGCTTATTTAAGCGGGACACTGCGACGTGAATTATATAAAAAGTTTTTCTGATACGAATAGAGGCATTGGTCCAAGAAGGATTAATGTCTTTTTGTGTTGAATTTCTTATAGAAGTAAAGGGGCAGGTTAGCTCAATAATAAATGGTATAATTTAGCTAATTAAAACAAGGGAGTGAAGAGTTTGAGAAAAGTTCATATCTTGTTTTGTGTTGGCTTAATCATATTAATGTTAGGAATATATTTATCTTCTCTTTTATCCACGCATTGGGTTATAGTCGGCACGACACTTGC
>NZ_JBZCPP010000020.1:0-69304 GCF_058267515.1 Pradoshia sp. Z6_59 | reverse complement strand
TTCCTTCTTCATACTCATTCCATTGTGCTTCTTTTTTTGTTCTTTTAATCTCATTAACTCTTCATCTGAGATTAATGGGAATTTGAAATTATCTTTTGGGTATCTATATTGAATTCTTGCTTCGATTTCTATTTGATTTTCTTTTTGCTTTTTTACTTGTTTAGGTTTTTTTTGAATGTTTTCATGGCTATTACGAGGTTCTACTTCTACTTCCTCTTCTACGTCCTCATAGAACCAATCAATGATTTTTTTGAAAAAGCTCATAGCCTTCCTCACACTTTCTTTGGTTGTTATAAATTAGTATTACAAGTATCTATTTTATCAAAAAATTGGATCATTTAAGATATATTCCTTGTAAATGGTATCAATTTCCTATTATATTATTGATCTTCTACTGGTCGATTCTTTGCTAAAATAAAGATTGGCTCCAATTCTCCATTTTCATAAAGGAATGGCAGAGCGGTGACCGGTACATTTCCATTTGTAAAAAAATGCATATTCATTTGTGCTAAAATGTCGTAACCTGCATCATTTTGTATATCTCCAATAATTAAGACATCCTGATGTGGAATGGCCACTGCCATTGTCCCTTTCATATCTTCCTTCCATTTTTTCATTTGTGAATCAATCAGGACTCTTGAAGCATCGTATCCATCATTATGATTAATAAAATAAAAGTCATTTCCGCGTACACTGTCTTTTTTAGATTTAATCGGCAATGATCTGACATTAAACATAGCCATTGAACGTATGGAATCTTGATTCCAGCCTTCTTTTCTCATTAGCTCCTCATCAATCAACCTATACGTATTACCCAAATCAAGAGCATAATAAACTCTCGTTTCGGCTGTATGCTCATCCGTAATAAACCGTGTATTTTCACGGGATTCCATAGGGAAGGAAGTAGAACGGATAACAGGGTAAATTAATTTTTCATTTCCCTTCAAAGATTGTTCCGTACCCATTACTTTCGTTGATTCTTTTATATAATAAAGGACTTCATCAATCGCTTTTTGCCCAGATTGCTCATACTTCGATACAAGCGGCGCCAGTCCAATTGTTATTCCCTTGCCAGTCTCTTCGTTTTCAATTCTTAATTCCTCTTTATCACGATTATAATTAAATTTTGAATTTGTATCAGCTAAGCTTTCCATAAGTAGAGATTTCATTTTAGTAGTCGTCATTTTCATAGGGATTCCTCCTTAACATTACTATAGCTTAAATAACCTCATGCTGCTAAATAAAGTGTAACTTTGCTTGGTAGAGTTTCTTTCATTCCAATGAGCATCAACATAGTCAATCGGGTTCATACGGGCACTTATCTCCCACTTCACCGTTCTCGCTTCCTTTCGTTTGAAGTAAGAATGGAATAAAAAAATCCCCCGAATAGGGGGAGTATAATAGTTTATCATAATGAAGCAATGAAATCTTCAATTTGCTCTTGAGTTTTACGGTCCTTATTTACATATCGGCCGAGCTCTTTTCCATCTTCAAAGGCAATGAAGCTCGGTATTCCAAAGACATCCAGCTTTATGCACAGATCAAGAAATTGATCGCGGTCCACATAGATAAAGGTATACTCTTTATTTGCGGCCTCAATGTCACCTATAAATGGTTCGATGAATCTGCAATCCGGGCACCAATTTGCAGAAAATAAGAGCATCACTTTTCCATTTGACATCAGTTCATTATAGTGCTCCATACTTTCTAATTTTTTCATATTAAAATCATCCTCTCGAGTAGCCTCTTGTATGATTTATCATACCCAAATATACAGAGGATTGCTATTCCAACGTCACATTTTTAGTTTCCTTACCAAAAATCAATACAGACAGCATCCCAATTATAATTGAAATGCTAAAAAGTAAAAAGATTTTATCAATAGATGTATGAGAAGCCAATAAATTTCCAACGGCAAGTGGGCCAAGGATACCTCCTATTCTACCCACAGCTGCTGCCATTCCTGTGCCAGTCCCTCTTATAATAGTCGGATATTGTTCAGGCGAGTAGGCATATAGCGCTCCCCAAGCTCCCAGGTTAAAAAAGGAAAGAAAGCAACCTGAAATCATTAAGGCTGTTAATGTTTCTGCATTACCGAAGAAATAAGCACTTACAGCTGTACCAAACAAATAAGTAACCAATACAAATTTACGTCCGAATTTCTCAATAAACCAGGCCGCCGTGAAATACCCAGGCAATTGTGCCAAGGTCATCATGACAACATATTGGAAGCTTTTAATGAGTGTAAAACCCTTCAAAACCATAACACTAGGAAGCCACAGAAACATCCCATAATAGGAAAAGACTACACAGAACCACAGAATCCAGAGCATTAAAGTCTTTACTGCATAATCTTTAGTCCATAGTGTCTTAAGTGAATTTACGATAGAAATCGACTTCTTTTCCTTAACCATTTGAAACTTTTCAGAATCGGGTAGATGTATTCTTAAATAAATCGCATAAAAAGCAGGCAGTGCACTGATTAATAAAGCAATTTGCCATCCATAAGTTGGAATGACAAAGTATGAAATAAGTGCCGCAATCAGCCAGCCTGCAGCCCAAAAACTTTCAAGCAACACTACCACTCTGCCTCTTCTCTCTGCAGGCACACTTTCCGAAACCAATGTAGAGGCAACTGGCAATTCACCTCCAAGCCCCATTCCAATTAAAAATCTGAAAACCAGAAAAATAGATAAACTTGTTGTCAAAGCAGAAAATCCGCTTCCCAAGGAAAATAATAAGAGCGTAATAATTAATACATTTTTTCGGCCGATACGATCAGCCCAGATCCCAAACACTAAAGCACCTACTGCCATACCGATAGAGTTCACACTGCCTATCCACCCCATTTGTTCTGAGGTTAAATTCCACTCCTTCTGCAGAGCCGCGATAATGAACGAAAGCATCCCGACATCCATAGCATCGAACAACCAAGCGACCCCGGCTATTCCCAATAGTTTCCGTTCTTTGATTTTTCCCTTCCCCATTCATTGACCCTCCCCAACAATCTCAATGAAAACTTTTAAAATGAAATCTCTATTTTGTATATTAACTCCTGTCTTGACAGGTGTAAATAACTATTTAAATTATTTTCTCTAAAAAGTAATAGTCTTCTAAAGTCTCTTTGATTTCAAACGACTTTTTTCTCATAGATTATTGCTCCTGAAAAATAAGTTAATCAACCATTCTGATATCCCCAGAATAAAGATAGCTTCTTAACTAAGGGCAGTGTTAATGTTTTTATAAAGACATTTATTGTAGAAGGGGAATGGTATGAATAGAAAAATCGGTGTTTTTTTATTTGTTTTCTTCTGTTATTTGTTGTGGCTATACTTCGCTATATATGAATCTTCAATTGATAACTGGTGGACAGTCAATGAGATAAAACAGGCAACGGATGATACGGTTCAAATAGGTGTCTCTTTAGTGAAGGTGTTTGTTGGTACAGTTATATTTACTCTTAGTGGATTTATATTCTATGTGTTGTTGAGAAAGAGAAGTTAAATCTTAGTGACTAAGAGGGTGTTTGTTAAATACCGGAGACAGCAAAAAAGCTGTCTCTTTTTATGGAAATAGCAACATTCCTTACGAAAATATCCTTTAAAATAAATAAGTTCAAAATCAAATAATAGTATTTCTCTAATATGATGAATCGGCTATTGAATACAAATAAGCTAGTAGCATAGTAGTTATAATTTATAAAGAAATCCCTTTTATCCTCACCACAAATATCTTCCATTCGTAAAAGGATATACGCCGTTCATTGAAGAATTTATATGGAAGTAACCTCCGACATGCATAAAAATATACTCCTAACAGAATAGTTTTCATCCTATTATCCTGCTTTAATTAGAAAGGCGGATCTATTTGTTAAATTCACTAAAATATATACAAGAAGTAAAGATCGGAAATACAAAGGTATTAAGGAATCATAAGTGGCTACACTTTCTCTATCTTACAAAAGAACAACGCGTAAATTTAGAGCAAGTAGAATCCTTAGAAAAATTGCCGCCAAATCCGGTTCTTTCCTATGTAGAACGAACCCTTTGGATATTGAACGAGATGAATCTTCCCATTAATGAAAGGTCAATTATTGAAGATGTCTTGATTTGGTCTGAGGTATCAAAAGGTGGGTCGAAGCACAAACGTAGAGAGTGGGAGAAAAAAGGGTTCCAATTGGCCATTCATAATATTGGTTCAGCTCAAATTTATGCTGATGAACAAATGAACCTGCCGTTACACGGCCGCAATTTAGAAAGAGAGGAACTAGTTTATCTCCTCATAATTACACATGGGTTAGCCGGTCAATTTATCAGAGGAGAAATCCATTATTCTCAATTTCGTCCCTTGATTTATTGGATCGAGGAACATAAAAACTTAGAATATAACATAGAAAGGATACTCTATTCCCTAAATCAGTGTGTTATTCAAGCGGTTTCGGATCAGTTGTGGAACAACGTCCATCAAGAAGTAGAAGAAGTACTATCCTGGATCAACAAAGGTGAACAGGCAAAAGAGCTTCCCCTAAAAGAGCGGATGAGAAGATTAAGAAAATCTTCAATCCTGCGAGGGGAAAACTTCGATGATTTATACAATCATTATTTCGAAAACAAACAATTAGCTAGATACATAGAGTCATTCTTTAAAAAAATAGATATGTGGTATCTTGAATCTGCTTTGCAAGAGTTCTCTTTAGAAGAGTTTCTGAAAATTTTCTTATTAATATTCCAGAAAATTAATCCCCTTACTATACAACAGGTTAGCTTTGAGTCTTTTATGAAGGATATTTACTATGATTACAAGGGGCAAAAAGTAATTAATCTATACAAGAAAAGAATTATCGAGACATTCCTAAGTGAGTTTACGATTGATGATTTACTAAAAGGAAAGATGCCTGTAAACGAACATGTTCAAATTCAAATTAAACCCACAGACTTACTAGGCCAAATTGTAGGGGTTCATTTTAGTTATTCAAGTGCCGGTCAGAAATTAATTGAATTTTGCCAGGAAGCCGAAAAGTCTCCTATCTATGAAAGAGCAATTATCTTACTTTATGATTTTTTTGGTTTCAGGAAAGATGCCTTTGATCGCTTGCAGAATGAAGAAAACTATTTAACCGATATGAATAATGGTCAAGATCACAAAAAGATCATATCTGATTTTGCTGTAGGGAAGGTAATGCTGGATATTGGAGCTGGTGGCGGTGTCATGCTTGATATCCTATCAGAAAATCATCCAGAAGCAACTGTAATCGGAATTGATATCTCAACCAATGTAGTAGAGGAATTAAACAGGAGAAAATTCAGGGAAAATAAATCATGGCACGTAAAACAGGCAAACGCCTTGGAATTAAAAGACTATTATGAGCCAGGAAGCGTAGATACCATTGTGTTTTCTTCTATCTTACATGAAATGTATTCTTATATTCCGTACAAAGGCAGAAAATTCAATCGAGATGTAGTTATCCAAGCATTGAAAAGTTCTTTTGAAGTATTAAACAAAGGCGGAAGAATCATTATTCGTGATGGTATTATGACTGACCCTATAGAACAATGGAGACTACTCGAATTTAAAGACCCTAAGGGCTTGGACTTCTTTATGAGATATGTTCATGACTTTAAGGGAAGAACAATCAGGTATGAAAGACTAGAGAATCTTCTTATCAAACTGCCTGTTAATGATTTAATGGAATTCCTCTATACGTATACTTGGGGAGAAGAGGCTTATCCACATGAGGTTCAAGAACAATTTGGGTACTTTACTCCAAGTGAATATGAAAAAGTTATTCATATAGCTTTAGGCGAAGAGGCAAAGATTTTAACGCTTCAACATTATTTACAAAACGGATACGAAGAATTTCTTTTACCTAAAGTAAAGATTATGAATGAAAATAGAGAAATCGCATCACTACCGGACAGCACCTGTTTAATTGTAATTGAGAAAATATAAGACAGAAAAGAGGAGATATTATCTCTCCTCTTTTCTGTCGGTATTCGTAAGGATTATTTCTATTGATTAATTTGTTTTAGGCATGAAAACAGCCGCCTCCAGAAAGGTAGCCTCTTGATCCCCCGAAGAAGTTCAACATTACATTAATGCCCTGTTTGTATAAGTACAACACTTCATATATGATTGTGCATTTTTGATCTTTCCTGCAAAAACCATCACAATTTTGTCCTCTTTTATTAGTTTTTTTATTTTCTATCTCTAACCATCTGAACATAAGGTAGAGGATGATAACCTTTTCTTTTATATAAAGCCGCTGCACGAATATTTTCAGGCTCGATTTCCAAACGGTATCGTGCCGCAGGAACGTTCACTTCCAACCATTGAAAGAAAGCTCCACCGAACCCTTTTCCTTGATACTGAGGTTTTATATAAAGTTCTTCAACCCAAACAACTAAACCTCCTGCTTCTCTGGAATAGGTTTTATTCAGTAACGCATATCCCACAATCCTGTTATTGAATTCAAGGAAATAACAGTCCAAATAAGTATCAGATTGCATAAGCTCAATGAATGCTAGCTCGTGATAGGTTTCATTTATATTATGCAGCACGGCTTCCGATGAATAAAAAGCCTTGCCCATATCCATAAATTCCTCTTTGTCGTGTTGTTTTATTTTACGAATTACTAAATTCATACTATTGCTTATTTCTCCTTTTTTTCTAGGCTATTTTAAGGTTTCCAAAACCGCTTCAACCTTTAATTAGCCTTAGAAATTATAAAAAGTAAATAACTACACTTTTTTGACAAAATTCGGCAGTCCTCAACGTTTTTGGCAGTAATTTTTTATCACCTATGTTATCATACTAGTAAAATCATAGATAAAGGTGAGAAATTATCATGAAAAATAGTATTATCTCCCTCTTTGGGTTTGTTATTTCGAAACTCTTTTCTTCCAAAATAAAGAAACATGACGAAATTCAGCGTTTATCAGAAGATGAAAAATACTAAGACACCTAAAGTATCCTCCTCACGATCTTCTTTACTCTTTTAAATGATACTCATACTGACCAACTAATAATTCAATAATATGCTCAAACATACGATCTCTTGTTATACGGCCGTTTGAGAATACACCAACAGCTCCTTCTGACTTCCTGATATCCTGTTTCTTTGTATATTCATCCATAACTGGCCCAAGCTCTCTGCCTGAGTATAACTCCTCAGCAATACTCTCCGGTAATTTGATACGTGCACCGCCACTGACAAAGCTTTTGCCTTCTTTCGTGACTAGTGCTCCCCAATTGCATATAAACAATCCATAAGGGGTTTTCACCACACCGCCTTCAAGTCCCAAACCAAATTCAGCCTGAACTTCCTTCATCGCATTTCTCGCTCTATTTAAAGCACCCTCAATTGTTTCTTCATCCGAGAATGGCTGCTCATTTACCTCAGATGATACATTAATCGGAACAAGCTCAGCTGATAATTCCCGGCCCGCTAATTCTCCAGCCTTAATTTTTGCCGGATTTTTAGTGCCCAAAGCAATTTTAACCATTAATCTGCATCCTTTCTTTAAAAAAGAAGACAGATCGATGCCTCTGCCTTCTCAACTCTTTTATTAACCGTTTTGTTTAATCGTTTCAACCGTTGTTTTATCACAGCTTTTAACCAATTTAACCAATAATTCTTTCGCTGCGGCATAGTCATCAATATGAATAATGGATGCATGCGTATGGATATAACGTGAACATATACCAATTACTGCACTTGGTATACCGCGATTTGTAATATGTACTTTCCCTGCATCTGTCCCCCCATTCGGAGCAACAAAATATTGATATGGAATATGATTCGATTCCGCAGTATCCAAAATAAATTCTCTCATCCCTTTATGCATGACCATTGTACGGTCATAAATTCTAAGTAATGGCCCTTTTCCTAGATAACCGAATACAGATTTACTGCCTGACATATCATTTGCAGGGCTTGCATCACATGCAAAGAAGATATCAGGATCAATCATCGCCGCCGCAGTACCCGCACCTCTTGTACCGACTTCTTCCATAACAGTAGCGCCACTGTAAAGGATATTAGGCAATGTCTCATTTTGAAGCTCTTCCAGTAGTTCAATCGCCAATCCGCATCCATACCGATTGTCCCATGCTTTTGCCAGAATTTTTTTAGGATTGGCCATCTGAGTGAATTCACTATATGGGATAATTTGCTGACCTGGTTTTACTCCCATTGCCATTGCGTCCTCTTTATCATCAGCACCAATATCAATCAGCATATTTCCGATTTCCATTGGTTTGGACCTTTGGGCCTCACTCAGCAAATGCGGAGGTATCGAACTGACCACACCGATAATAGGACCTGATTCTGTATATACCTGTACTCTTTGTGCCAGCAGCACCTGCCCCCACCAGCCTCCAAGCGTTTGAAAACGAAGTAACCCCTCAGGAGTAATAGAGGTTACCATAAAACCAACCTCATCCATATGTCCAGCAACCATGATTTTCGGTCCTTGCTCATTCCCGCGTTTCACTCCAAAAATACTGCCAAGGCCGTCCTGAATGATTTCATCTGTGTATTTTGATAATTCCTTTTTCATAAACGAACGTACTTCATGTTCAAATCCAGGTGCTCCTGGAATCTCGGTAAGAGTCTTAAATAAATCTAGAGTAGATTGCTTCATATATGTATCCCCTTTACCATGTTATTTTCTATAATCTCTATTCTCATTCTACAGAATCATACTTCCAAATACCACATACATGGAGATTGTTGGTTAAAAGATAGCATCATTTGAGCTTAAAATGTATAATGAACGGGAATAGATTACCAAGCAAATGTTAAATTACAGCTATTACCCATTTGATTGGAGGAATATAAGTGAACTGGAAAACATTTATTTCAGGTGTTGCAGCAGGATTTGCAGCAGGTTATGTCGTTAAAGAATTAACAAATCAAAGCAATATTACTTCTCCTGAAAAGATTTTGTCCACTATTAAAAGTACTCTTGGACAAGGCGGAGAGACCATCAGAGGCTCATGGATTATGATGAAGCCTGAAAAGTATACAAAAAATGAATTGGATTATGATGTATACAAAGGTGGACTTACAAAGCAAGAAGGCCTTGAATCTACTCAGTATGAATTTATAGCGGATGCAACAACAGGAACAATTATCGATTTTTACGAACAAGTACATTAATTAAAAGCGGTAGAAGGAGGAAAAGATGATTTTCCTCCTTCTATTTTTTATTTCATTGGGCGTTTCAAAAAGATAGTAGTAACTTTGAAGGAGAATTGTTTATTTTCCCTTTTTATGCGCGAAATCAGAATTTATTGAGCGAAAAAGAAATTGAGCAAGCTTTAGATATAGATTACCCCACAACCATTGCAGCATCCCAAACCTCAATCCCTCTATAATAAAAAAAGCCAAATGTCCTTTACAACATCCACTTCACACCACAGCAAAACCAGATTGTAATTTAAACACTGGAAACCGTAAAAAAAAGCGCCGATAAGTCACCAACTAGTGACCTACCGACAGCCTTCATTTTGATCGATTTCGTTCAACTTTATCGATTATTTCTTTTCCACTTGCATTCCATTTGATGGCACGGTACGCATAATCATGATAAAAAGTGAACCAAGCTTTATTTTCAATTCCTTGTTTAATCCATTTCTCTTTTGCATGTATGGAGTCCATCGGGTAATCATCATAAGCCAGCACCCATAGAGGATTCTGATGGGCATGCGTTGGCATAAGGTCTCCCATATGAATTAATTGTTGATTATTGTCCTCGAGCACGATAATGCTGTGACCGTCACTGTGGCCGCCTGTATGAATCATCCTCAGTCCTTCAATGATTGATACTTCACCTTCAAATGTTTTGACCTGTGTAACAATTGGTTTCCAATTTTCTTCCCAGTAGGTATTACGGGAACGAATATTGGGATTCTGAAGTTCTTCCCATTCAATTTTCGAGGTATAAATCGTTGCCTCAGGAAACAGGCTGATTAATTCGTCTTCGTGATAACCAGTCAGCCCACAGGCATGATCAAAATGCATATGAGTCATCAGAATTGCATCGATATCCGAATATGTCATTCCGAGCCTGTTCAAGGATTCCTCGAGCTTGGACTCTTCACTGACACCATAATTTCTGATTTGTTTTTCCGACAGCTTCCCTTTGCCGAGGCCAGCTTCGATTAAATAATTTTTATGATCTGTCTGTACTAAGATGGGGTCTGACCTTAACTCTATTTGGTTCAATTCATTAACAGGATAACGTTTTGACCATAATGGTTTTGGAACCACTCCAAACATGGCTCCACCATCCATATGAGTATCTCCGCCATTCAACCAGGTTAATGTAAACTTACCAAATTGCAAAGTTTCCATAATCTAAAAGCCCCTTTTTATGAGTGTGTTGAACAGATCAAAAAACCATAGGATTAAAAGGATACTTCACAACGATAGATTGGATTGCCCTTTGCTGAAAATTTTTGTTCATATTCAGTCATAATATTGCCTTCCATATCGCTGTTGTGTAAATCCAAACTCACTTCATTTAATGTCATCCCATAATGCGAGAAGCTTACAAGTGAGTATTCAAATAATCCTCTGTTATCTGTCTTAAAATGAATTTCGCCATGCTCCGGCAAAATTCCTTTATATAGATCAAGGAATGTCTTATACGTCAATCTTCTCTTTTCATGACGTTTCTTAGGCCATGGATCAGAGAAATTCAGATAGACACGGGAAACTTCTCCCTCTGCAAAAATATTTGGAAGCTCTTCGGCATTCACATTTAACAGCTTCACATTTGGAAGATTGGATTCCAGCAAGCGATCAAGTGCTGTAACAATTACACGCTCTGCTAATTCAATACCGATATAATTAATATCCGGATTTTGTGCAGCCATACCATTAATAAATTGTCCTTTACCAGTACCTACTTCTATATGAATCGGATTATTATTTCCAAACACTTCATTCCATGAACCCTTTTTAGTAGCCGGCTCCTGAATGCAATAATAAGGATTGGCCATTAGCTTATCCTTAGCCCATGGTTTATAACGTTGTCTCAAATTTGTGCACCTCCGCTAAAATACGTAAAAAAAGAGTAGCATAACATTTCATAAAATACCATGCTTATTAGTTAAAACATAATAAAAACCGGCATATGCCGGTTAAATATGAATAAATTTGGCTAAACTTTCACAACCTAAAATTGAATATGAAGAGAAGGGTTGTGGATAATTTGCCATTATCACAAAATCATCATTGGATGTTAGTAAAAGATATTTTAAATAATCATCAAGAAGATTGCTGCGGTTCACAATCAGAAGTTGAACAGCTTGAGAGAACTGTTAAATCCCTGATGGTTCAACCCGGTCTTGATGTAAATACAAAAGCTGTACTTGATGAGATTTACCAATACAGCCAAAGCGGTATACATGCCGCCAACCTGGAAAGTCATATAGAAGCACACCAGCAGCAACTCTCTGGCTGGGTTCGAGACATTGATCAATATTCCTGAGCAAATTTTAAATATTCGATATACCGGTTCATTTCATGCAACCGGTTTTTTCGTTTGTGCAAGACTATATTTTGAATAACCTGTGCCAGCACATGCCATTTCATTCTTAACGTAAGATCTTCAGTGAGCTCCAATCCGTATTTGGCTAGCCATTCCTTCCAATGCTCTTGTTTAACATAGGAATATAACAGCATACCGATATCCATAGCCGGATCTGCGATAATCGCACCGTCCCAATCAATCAAATATAGATCACCATTGTCAGTAATAAGGAGATTATTATGATTAATATCACCATGGCATACAACTTGCTGGTCACTGTTGACATCCTGTATATGTCTTTCCATAAATTCAATCGTATTTTGAATACTTGGATGATTTTCTAATTCCTTATCAAGGGAATTTTTCACGGACAATAGGATTTGCAAAGGTGTTTGGGCTGTCTTACCAAGGCGCCGAAGCATGTTTAATAGAGGTTTAGAAAGATGGATTTTCTGAAGCAATTCTGCAACCGCTTCTTCACTCATCTCAGTAGGATGTAATTCTCTTCCATTCATCCATTCCTGAGCAGTAATCACGTCTCCATTTTCAAGCCTCTTCGTCCAGATCAGTTTTGGCACTATTCCTTCAGCGGAAAGCACAGCTAAAAAAGGAGAAGAATTCCTTTTCAAAAATAGTCTTTGCTCATCATGCCTGGCAATAAATGCTTCACCTGTTGCCCCTCCGGCAGGGGTTATCTCCCACTCTCGCCCTAAATAATCCATGGTATTCACCTTCAATAATCTAATCTATTCTGGCATGGTTATATGTAAAAAATAAAAAAGACAGCCATTGACTGCTTTTTTCCAATAGCCATCTTATTAAATTTTAGTAGGTTAGGGACACATTCGTCAAGTGTTCCTGACTATTATTCCTGAACAAACACATATGTTCGTAATGGTTCAAGGGTATAATCTCTTATGCTCTTCCTAATTATGCGGTCTCCTTGTCCATCAGCACAACTATCACAAAGAATATCCCATTCAGTATCATTTGGCAGAGTAATCGATGTTTCCTTTTCAGCATGGTGGAAGATTACTAAAATATTTTTCCAGCTTCCATATTCACCGACATTTTCATACATCAGAGCATGGCAATTAACATGGATATCGACAATTTTCATATGTCTTTCTATTTCTTCACGTGTTCGAAAACGGAATGCACCATGGCTTTTTCGAATTTGTATCAAGCATTTTAAATAAGATATTGTTTCATCATGTTGCTCTCTTAGATCCCAATTAAGTTCATTTATCCAATCCGGTGAACAATAACTGTTTTCGATTCCTTGTTTTGTTCTAAAAAATTCCTGTCCACTATGCAAGAATGGAATACCTTGTGAAAGCAAGACAATACTTGTGGCAAAACGATGACGGCGCTGCCTTAATTCATTTGACTCCAACCCATTAGCAACCTGAAGGCGATCCCATAATGTGTGGTTATCATGACATTCTACAAAATTGACTGATTGTACTGGTGTCAATGGATATTCGGCACCTGTATTTGTCACAAGCTGAAAGAAATCATGCGGCTCTACTCTTTTACCGGAAATATAGCCGATATCTTTTAAATCAAAGTTACTTCCTTTAATCGTATCTCTAAAGCGATCATTAAAGAATCCAATCCCCCTTAATTTATGAGCATTAGCAATCGTTGATTTTTGCTCAGCCGGGAGTGCTGTGTGTAAATCCCAGCCCTCTCCGATGAGAATGGCATCCGGTCTACTTTCTCTTACCACACGTTCTATTTCCTTCATCGTATCCAAGTCTAGTAAGCCCATTAAATCAAATCTGAATCCATCAACCTGAAAATACTCCAACCAATATTTAATGGAGGCTATAATGAATTTTCGGACCATAAATCGTTCTGATGCTACATCATTTCCACAGCCGCTGCCGTTTGCAGGCATTCCGTTTGAATCATAACGGAAATAATAGCCAGGTACGATTTTTTCAAAATTAGACAATTCCTTTTGAAATACATGATTATAAACAACATCCAAAATAACACCAAGTCCATTTTTATGGAGACTTTTAATCAGCTCCTTTAATTCTTCTATTCGATTGAACGGCAAGTGCGGATTTGTACTGTAGACTCCAACTGGAGAATTAAAATGACGGGGATTATAACCCCAATTATACTCCTTACCAATGACTGTTTCATCAACCCCTGAGAAATCATTAACCGGCAAGAGTTCAATATGAGTAACACCAAGCTCCTTTAAATAACTGATCCCGGTTGAATACCCTTTATTTGTTTTCGTATTTTCTTCTGTAAACGCCAAGTATTTCCCCTTTGCATCCATGCCGCTGTTGTTATGATGAGAAAAGTCGCGTACATGTGTTTCGTATATAATTGCATCGACATGGCTGTCTAACGTGGGAATTTTATAGGAATGTCTTTCGATTTTTTCGGGATCTATAATAGCGCTGTATTGGCCATTTACAGAAACAGCCTTCGAATAAGGGTCGGTTGCTTCTCTCCAAATATAATTGACACGAACCAAATATGAATAAAAATAACCCTTTAAATCATTATGAATCGTTAATGACCATACTCCTCTTTCCCCTCGTTGCATCGCCACTGTTCCTTTTTCGGCCCCGAAATCATTGATTAGCTTAACCTTTACACTGGTAGCAGTTGGTGCCCATAGCTTAAACACTGTCTTTTCTTTTGTATAGACAGCACCTAAATCATTTCCATCATAATGATAATGTTCATCAAATTCAGGGGTCCGGATTACAGCACCTGTTCGCAGGCCAAAGGCTATACCTTTATCATCCTCTATTTGATACTCTTCACCGAGCGGTATTTCGAATGGAGCCGTACATATATATTTAATGTAATGCTCTATTCGGACGACTTCTTCAACCTTTAATACGCCAATTTTTTGACCTTCGAAATAAATCGTAAAGGTTGGGGTTTCGTTATCACGATAATCAAGTGGAATTAAGATGGTAATTCTATTTAATGCGTCCAAAAAAGCTGAAAACCTATCTGAATACACAATACTCACTCTCCTAAAGCGGCAATATTTACTTTATGATGATGCATATTAACGACTACCTTATCATTGCCAATATAATCGCCATCTGCATGAATAAATGCTGGTTGCTCAGAAGATAGTTTTATATTCTTCCCTTGTAATTCCTGTACTCCCCTTATTTTAAGATGGCCGCCCCAAACTACTGTGATGAACATAAGTATAAGTTTCCATTTAGAAATATTATGCACAACTATGATATGAAAAAGCCCGTCATCTGGTTTCGAGTTTGGTGAAATCTTTATTCCACCACCAAAATAGGGCTGATTGGATATCGTAACAAGCCAAACATTTTTATAGTTGAGATCCCGGCCATCTATCGAAAGAGAAACATCAATTGGTTTATATGTTAACCATTTAATAAAAAAGAAATATAAATAAACAAGCTTTCCAGCACCTATTTTATTAAAGTAATATTTAGATTTCGACTCATTTACAGCTTTTGTAACAGCTGCATCCAATCCCATACCCAAACTATTCATAAAATAACCTTGTTTGTTAGTTTTATAGGATCCCAGGTCGATTGCTGTCATTTTTTCGCTATTTTGACACAGCTTTTTTAATGCTTTAGTCGGATTTTTATCAATCTTGTATCCTCTTGAAAAATCATTGCCGGATCCTGCAGGAATATAAGATATCCTGGCTTTTTTATATCCGACAGCTCCATTAATGACTTCATGAATCGTCCCGTCTCCACCTACAGCAATAATTAACGAATTACTCTCTTTTTCCAAAATTTCCTTAGTAATTTCACAGGCATGTCCTTCATATTCTGTATACCTATATTCGTAATGGATATTCTCCTGTTCTAGGTATCTCTTTACCTTATTCCAAATCTTTAAGCTTCCCCTATTCTTCGCGGCAGGATTTATAATGAAATTAAACTTCTCCATGCTCATTAAAGCTTCCCTATAAACCGCTCTCTCTATCAAGCTCCTCCAACTCCTCTTCCAAATCCATTCTAATCGTGTAGGCTGTACTGCAGTAGTCCAACAGAGCCTGGCCTGACTTAAGCTGTTGGTTTTTAATAGGAGACTGATTATTCCGTATGCCCTCAAACCATTTTGCATAAGAACGCTTGTCAATTATTATCTCTGTATGGATGGCATTTACATCATCGATATATCCATTTCGGCATATGATCCCTTTCCTGATTGGCATATCAATCTCCTTGCTTTCTAATATCCTCGTAATAATTCTTTCCATACGATTTATGGATATATACGGGTTTAACACTTTTTTGTCTGCACGATTATGATGCCTTCTTGTCCAGAACCTTCCCTTGTCCGCCAAAAAGACGGCATCCTCTTCTGCTTCAAGAAAAGTTAAGCACCATATTTCCGTAGGCGTCATAAGCAGAATATCCAATTCGACCGGTGCATTTTTTAACTGAAAGACAGGCTTATAAAGAATTAAGCAGTTATCAGGAAAGCGTTGCAAAAAATAACGCAGTTTCTGGTCATATACATAATTGGCATTTACTACAGATTTTTCTCTTAAGGTTGAACTCGCCCATTTAAGCTGAAAATTAAAAATCCGATCTAAAAATTGCTGCTTTAAATCGCTCTCTGTTCGTGGGAGAAATTTTAAAAACCGTCCCAATTCCTGTTCTATGTTTGGAACAGCTTGCCCTTCATGAACATGAAAAGGTTCGCTTTGTTTTCCTTTAGCAAATATCTTCTTAAACGTCTCCGAGAGAGTTCTCTTTTTAATTGGCTCATCCTGATTTTGAGATATCTCATTGTTTTCTGCACCAATCAGCCAGTCATTGATATCCCCTTCTTCATAAGCCAGCTTTAGTTTAGTCCACTGCTGTTTTTTTAAGCGTACAAACTGAGAGGAATAATGATAAATATCCTGTTCATAACGGGATACATAATCCTGCAGTTTAATTAATTGTCCCATCCCGTTTCCCCTGCCTTTTTTCTTTTTCTGGTCTCTATAAAATCTATATGGTCATTTTAGATGCTCTTAATCATAACCAGTAAAGCTTTCACGCCTTGATCAATTCAATTTACTATTATGTTCCCGAATATCTTACACCAATGGAAATTTAACGATTGGTTCATATTTAGGAATAGATTGGCTATTGGTTTTGTATAGAACGAGATGCTGTACCTGAAATTCTGGTATAGAGGGGAGAGAGTCTTCTAGTTGTCTTAGACTGTCTTTTTCCATTGTCTCCGTACATCTTCTCGCTATCGTAATATGCGGTGTAAACGGCTTTGTATCCAACTTAAATCCGATACTTGTACAGGCATTCCATACATTCTTCTGCACCTCGTATAAGATTGGCTGTTTCCTTACATCTGCCCAAAGAATTCTTGGCTGTTTCATCATACCAAATGTACCCAATCCATTAATCGTTAATGGAAACGAAACAAGTTGCTCTGCCCTTGATTTCAATAAATTCACAGCATCATCCAACATACTATGAGAGGCACTGCCAAGGAATGCTAATGTAATATGATAGTCGCTTGGATAAACCCAGCTTTTAAATGCATATATACGTTCTAATTCAGCAGCCCATTGGTGCAATGATTCTTTAATCTCCATGGGTAATTCAATTGCAAAAAAATAATGATTCTGTCTATTCATCGGCCTATCTCCTTCATATTTTAACATAATGTCCATCCCGCTATTTTAACTATTTAGACGGTTTCGAATAAAAATATTTGTTCAAAAAAGAGTTCAGGGTTAGTATTCCCTGAACTCTTTTCCATTTACTTTAATCTTCCGCATTCGTCTTCAATTTTAGCAAGGAAAGCTTTCTGAAGCCTTCTTGTTGTAGTATATGGGGCTTTTCCAACCGCTTGTCCGTTGGTTTTTACAACGGGTATAATTTCTAATGTGGTACCAGACAGAAATACCTCATCAGCCGACATTAATTCCCCTGGTGTAAATGGTCTTTCTTCGTAAGGAATTGAAAGCTCCTCACAAAGCATTAAAACCAACTGCCTGGTAATCCCATTTAAAATTAAATTGTTTGCAGGATGAGTAATCAGAATACCATCCTTAATAATCGATACATTGGTATGACTGCCTTCTGTTATTATGCCATCTCTGTTTAAAATTGCTTCATTACATCCCTGCTTAACCGCCTCTTCATAGGCAAGGATATTACCGAGAAGGTTCAAGCTTTTTATATCGCAATTAAGCCACCGTTTATCATCAATAATACAGACCTCAGCACCTGACTCCATCAGTACAACAGGACGTTCAGATTCTCTTGTATAAGCGATGAAAGTAGGTACCACATCTTTACCTGGAAAAGCATGATTCCGGGGTGATACTCCCCGAGTAAATTGCAGATAAACAGTACCAGTAGTCAGCTCATTTTTAAGAACCAATTCCTCAATAATCTCCTTAAGGCGTTTTGGACTGTAGGGTATCGCGATGCCGATCTTTTGTGCACTTGCAAACAGACGTCTGCTATGCCCTTCCCACGCAAACAGCTTCCCATTATAAATCCGTATAACCTCGTAGATACCATCCCCAAATTGATACCCACGATCTTCTATATCGATGGCAATTGTTTCTCTTTTCGAAAGAACGCCATTGTGAACAATATAATCCATTTCCCCCAACTCCCCTTGTATAGATTATCTTGTTAATTCATAGATAGCTTGTGCATACATAGCTGTTGCTTTTAATAAATCGTCAATTTGGATGTATTCGTCTTTTTGATGAGCTACATCTTCTCTTCCAGGAAATAAAGGCCCAAAGGCAACCGCATTTTTCAGTGCACGCGCATATGTCCCACCGCCAATTGCCAATAGCTCAGGTTCTTCCCCAGTGTGCTCGTGATAAATTTTTTGTAATGTTTGAACCAATTGGCTATTTGCATCCACATGGTGAGGTCCCAAATGGGTTTTTATAGTAGCAGTAAATTGATGCTTATCCGCGATTTGCTCAATCGTTTTCCATCCATTCTCAAAATCATATGTCACAGGATAGCGCATATTGAAGGCAATCTTACCAAATTCGCCATTTCTATACGTAATAATTCCATAATTAATGGTTAAATCACCGGTAATATCATCGGAATAAGCTACACCAAGTTTTCTTCCTCTGGATTCACTGCTCAAATAATGATGGATGAATTCAAAAAATGCACGGTCATCCCCTCGTAAAGGCATGGTGAATAGAAAATCGGCCAGCTTAAGACCTGCATTAAGTCCAAGATCAGGCTCCATACCATGGACAGATATCCCTTCTATCGTTAAGATGACCTCATTATCTAACACGGAATATGTACCTTTTAAATTATGCTCTTTCAAGTACTTTGTAAATTTTTCTTTCCACTCTTTCGCCTCATCGGAGTTAAGAGAAATAGTTGCTTTTGCTGCCTCTGGCACCATATTAAAACGCTGGCCTGCCTCAAAGCTTTTCACAACAAAGGATTCAGCCGGTATACTTTTTGATTTCATATCCATTGTGAAATCTGCAATTCCCTTTTCTGCATAGATAATTGGAAAATCTGCATCCGGCACAAATCCTACCGTTGGCATTTCTTCTTTTTCAAAATAATAATCCATACAGCGCCAATCGCTTTCTTCATCCGTGCCCAAAATCAATCGAACTCTTTTATTTAAATCGATGCCCATTTCTTTAATGATCTTCATTGCATAATAGGCAGCCATCGTTGGTCCTTTGTCGTCAATCGCGCCACGCGCAAATATTTTTCCATCCCGAATATCTGCTGAATAAGGGTCGCTTGTCCAGCCTTCTCCCTCAGGCACTACATCCAAATGTCCAAGTATACCGAGGAGTTCATCTCCGTTTCCCATTTCCAAATGAGCCCCATAGTTATCAACATTTTTAGTGGTAAAACCGTCTTTTTCTCCAAGCTGAAGCATAAAATCAAGCGCTTCCTTTATTCCAGGACCAAAAGGAATATCAGGAGTTGATGCAGATTCATCCAGTGTACTTTTAATTCGAAGCAGTTTTTGGGTGTCGGCAATCAAATCATCTTTTCTCATTTCCACTTCTTTTTGCCAATTAAAATCCATAAAAGTGACCTCATTTCTTTGTCATATCATTTATCGTTATTATATCGAATTTCAGCATGATTAGCATTTTTTGTTGAACCACATGACTGTGCCGTTCATATTTTATAGTGTAATCAATAAAATATTTCGCATTGCTGTCATAGTGCCTGTATCGCAAAAATAGATATAGTTAAGCGAATTTTCATTTTATTTTATTGGAAAATATGGATTTAAAATTTTGAGAGGGGTATTATAGTACTAGAAGGACTTTTATCTTGAAGTCCTAAAAAAGGAGTGCTGTATAGGTGATAACTTAGTTAAGTGGGATGGTTAACAGCCTTTATACCTTGCAGGTTGGAATGTTGCCATTGGAAACTATCCATAAGGAGTGGTTTTTTGAAACCTTCAACAAACCGTATGCTTACCAGAATTAAGTCCATTTATATGTTCATCGTCCGCAACGGCACGGTAACAACCCAAGAATTAGTGGATGAATTCGGAATTACTCCACGTACCATTCAGAGGGACTTAAATGTGTTGGCTTATAACGAACTTGTTGTCAGCCCCAGTCGTGGAAAGTGGACCACCACTCAAAAGAAAGTTAAATTAACCTCGTAATGATTTACACAGTTTTTCCTACAAAAAGAAGACCGCTTTTTAACGGTCTTCTTTTTCCGGAGTACGTGTATTCAATAAGCTGATCTCTTCTTCAGTCATTTCTCTGTACTCTCCTGTTTCCAAGCCCTCATCCAATTCGAGCTCGCCCATCTTAATTCTTTTCAGATATACTACTTTTTTTCCTACAGCTTCAAACATCCGTTTAACCTGATGATATTTTCCTTCTGTTATGATGACTTCTATTTCTGATCTCTGACCACTTGTAAGAATCCTTAATTTTCCCGGTTTCGTTACATATCCATCATCCAATGTAACTCCCTTGGCAAACTGTTCAATATCCTCTTCAGTTACAATTCCCTGAATAACCGCGTAATAGGTTTTAGGAACATGTTTTTTTGGAGCAAGCACCTCATGAGCAAGATGCCCATCATTCGTAAGAACCAACAGCCCTTCAGTATCCCGATCCAGCCTTCCAACAGGGAATGGTTTTTTTATTGCATCTTCAGGTTCCAATAAATCAAGCACCGTTTTCAGCCTGTCATCTTCTGTGGCAGATATGTATCCGGCCGGTTTGTTCATTAACAAATAAATATATTCCTTATAGTTGACTTGCTCTCCATAAACGGTAATTAGGTCGTTATCCGGATCGACATGCTTTTTAGCATCGCTTATTTTTACATCATTACAAAGAACTGCCCCTGATTTCAGCAGTTGTTTAACCTCTTTCCGGCTCCCATATCCGGAGTTAGCTAATAATTTATCAATTCTCATCCTAAAAATCACCTATTTTCCTTTTTTGAATAGACTAATGCTGAATATAAAGTGAAGGAGTGTTCTAATTTTATGGATTATCAACAACAACCCTCTAACGAACAAGATGATAGACAATTGCAGCAGCCAGCCGGTTTTCCTGGACCAGGAGGCCTATTTCCTGGTTTAGGTGGAGTTAATGCCCGTATAGATCGGCTTGAAAACCGCTTTGAACGTCTGGAGCGCCAATTTGAACGCCTTGACCGACGTGTATCCCGGATTGAACGGGCACTTGGAATGCGGTACTAATTATGAGAATGGCCTGCTTTAAAAATTAAGCAGGCCTTAAAGTTAAACTTTCACATTTTAATTCGATTAATTCCCTCTAGTGAAACGGTTCAATTTTAGCTTGCGCAATAGTCCATCCGTTCGATCTCCAAAAATAATATGTAATAAACCACTTTTAATCGATAAGAAAAAGTAGATTAGGACCCCTACTGGAACAGTAATCGCCACCCTGAAAACCGCATCCATTTGACTTTTTGAACCTATCCAGGAAGCCAGGACTTGATCCAGACTCCACACAACCAGGGCCATAACTCCAGCAAATATGAGTGATAATAATCCCCTTCTCAGCACGGGTTTGATACGATAACCAGTAAAGTAATAAATTACATATAAATTAATAAGCGTACTGACCGTATATCCAATTGCAGTCGCATAAACCGCCCCATTCGTTTCAAACATTTTTATGAACGGAATATTGAGACTAAGCTTTATTAATATTCCAGTCAATAAGCTAAGGACTGTAAAACGTTGCTGGCTTATTCCCTGCATGATTGCAGCTGTAACAGAAAATAAAGCAAATAGAATAGCAACCGGTGCATAAACTCTTAATACTTCTGACCCTAAATCAAGGAATCCATAAAACGAGCCATATACGCTTTCAGATAAAACACTGATTCCAACAACTGCCGGTATCAGAATAAACAGCAAAGTTTGGAATGTTTCTGTTAATTGTTGTTTGTATAGCTTCCAATTCTTTTCAACAAACGATTTCGTTACACTTGGAACAATGGACAATGAAAAGGCCGTAGCCAGTGTCATTGGAATAAGGACAAGCTTTTGAGTTGATACATTTAAAACACCAAAAGCCACATCTGTTGATCCCTTTAATCCAATTGAAACCATCGCTCTGTTAAAAGTAACCGTATCAACTAACTGGAATAAAGGCATTGCCAATCCAACAAAAATAAATGGTATTGAGGAAACAACAATTTCTTTGTAGATTTCTTTAAGAGAAATATCTATTTCATTTTTACTTTCGCTCAAAAGTTTATCGAGATGACGTTTCCGCTTTTTCCAATACCATAAGAGGACTAGAAATCCGAATACCGCTCCAATAAAGGCTGAAAATGTTGCCACGCTCATAGCTTGTACGACATCTCCGCCCATTAAATTCAGGACAATATATGCGCCGCCCAGCAGGAATATAATACGTGCAATCTGCTCGATAACCTGGGAAACAGCTGTCGGCCCCATTGACTCATTTCCTTGAAAGAACCCGCGCAATATACTTTGCGAAGGTACAAGGATAAGAGCAAAGCTCACAGCCCGTATAACTGATGTAACATCCTCAACGGAGAATTTTTGCGTATCCATCATGGCAGCCAATCCAGGGGCGCTAACATACATAATGAGAAAAGCCGCAATCCCCGTTAACATCATTATTTTTCGGCTTGATTCAAATAGCTTACGTCCAACTGCATATTCTCCCATAGCATTATATTTGGCCACAAATTTGGCCACTGCGAGGGGAATCCCTCCCGTTGATATACTAATGAAAATTGTATAGGGTATATACGCAAAGCCGTATAACGCCATTCCCTCTTTGCCGACGATTTGATTAAAAGGAATAACATAAAACAATCCGAGTATTTTCGATAAAACCATACCAACTGTTAGAATAAAAGTGCCTCTAATAAGTTTCGATGACATGTAACAATCCCTTTCACTCTTTCCCTTAACCTGTAAGAAATATATTTTCATGAGTCTTTTTGTTTATTTGTTCACTATTCTGTAGTTTACTCTTTTCTATCCTTTTTGACAATTGAACTTCAATTTGTTTACGACTTTTGCCTTATTCATAAAATCACTTATAATAGAACATATTAGCATGTTTTAGAAAAGAGATGGAATAATGAAATACGATGTAATAATTATAGGAGGAGGCCCCTCCGGTTTAATGGCTGCCATAGCAGCAGCAGAAAACGGCGCTTCCACCTTATTAATAGATAAAGGATCCAAGCTTGGACGTAAGCTGGCCATTTCAGGCGGAGGTCGATGCAATGTCACGAATCGTCTGCCGATTGATGAGATTATTAAGCATATCCCCGGTAATGGCAAATTCCTGTACGGTGCATTCTCTGAATTTGATAATGAGGGAATTATTTCTTTCTTCAAGAAACTGGGAGTCGAATTAAAAGAGGAAGATCACGGAAGAATGTTTCCGGTTAATGATAAAGCCCAATCCGTTGTAGATGCGATGATGAATAGGTTGAAGCAATTGGGTACTGATATACGTACAAACTCACCTATAGCAGATGTTTTGTATGAATCAGGGAAAGTAATTGGCGTTCGGACACAAACGGGCGAAACGATCGAAGCTGACTCCGTTGTCATTGCTGTTGGCGGTAAATCCGTTCCTCACACCGGGTCAACCGGTGATGGCTATGCCTGGGCTGAAAAAGCTGGACATACTGTTACAGAGCTATTCCCAACTGAGGTTCCGCTAACGTCAGCTGAAGATTTTATCAAACAGAAAACATTACAGGGACTTTCACTTCGTGATGTCGCAATCAGCGTGATGAATCCTAAAGGAAAACCATTAATTACCCATCGCATGGATATGATTTTCACACATTTTGGCCTATCAGGTCCAGGTGTCCTCCGCTGCAGCCAATTTGTTGTGAAGGCCCTTAAAAAATGGAATCTTAAAGAGGTCATTGTCCAAATTGATGCGCTGCCTGATTTAAATGAAGAACAGGTATTCCAACAGATTATAAAAATTATTAAATCTGATGATAAAAAGGCTGTTAAAAACAGTTTAAAAGGTTTAGTGCCTGAAAGATATTTATTATTTTTACTGGAGCGTAACCAGATTGACCCTTCTGCGCAGGGTGCAGTCATCGCCCATGAGAAATGGCGTTCTTTAAGCAAAGATATTAAAAAGTTCCCTGTCCATGTCAATGGAACACTTTCTTTAGAGAAGGCATTTGTGACTGGCGGAGGAGTATCGGTTAAAGAAGTTGAACCAAAAACAATGGCCAGTAAATTCATGAATGGCTTATATTTCTGTGGAGAGATCTTGGACATTCACGGATATACGGGCGGCTATAATATCACTTCAGCTTTGGTAACCGGCCGTTTAGCAGGATTAAATGCTGCAGAAAAGAATAATTTCCTGGCATAAGAAAGGATGGTATAAGTGCAGGATATAGCCCAAACGATAAAAAACAATAAGCTGTTTTCGCCGCTTATTTACATGTTGTTTTTCATCTATTTAGCCATCCTTTCCTATCTTTTGTTCTTTGGATACTACAGACAAGAAGACAGAATAGAATCTTATAATCTTGTTCCATTTAAAACAATCAATATGTATATTACGTTTGCTGATTACTTCAAATTTAAAATTTGGTTTTCGAATCTATTCGGTAATATTCTCGCTTTTATGCCGTTTGGATTTTTTCTGCCAATCGCATTTAAAAAGCTGAGAAATTTTCTAATTATCACGTTTCTGTCCTTCCTGTTTTCTTTATTTGTGGAGACGATGCAGCTAACATTCCATGTCGGTGGATTTGATGTAGATGATATTCTATTAAATACAATCGGTGGTTTCTTTGGATACCTCGTTTTCAAGCTCATGTATCAGCTTTTCAAAAAACCCGTAAACTAATAAGTTCAATCCTAAAAATAAGTGGAGAAACAGTTTGTTTTCTCCACTTATTTTTACTTTATTCAATGTAATTTAGGCTTTGACAATTGGGTTGGTCAAAATTAAATTCATCAACGTATGGATTATTTCTTAGATGTTCCACTTCATCTGAGAATAGACATTGTCATTTGTGTAGATATGAGCCAAGAATTAAGTTTACCTACAATGATGCCTGCTCATTTCTTATAGATAACCATTGCACTAAAACAATAGATTTGGTCTTCCTCATCCTCTTCACCGAAAGCTGCTATATTATATTTTATATCTACAATTCTGTCCTCATCTATTTTTTCGAGAAAATGATTCATCCCTTTTTCCAGGTCTTTTTCATGTTCATAATCAAACATTTTCACTTGAATCACGGCAAAGATTCCTCCTGTTTTTATCTATCTTTGCCAGACCTCAGTATTTTTATACTATTCAGAATATAATTTCCCCTTGCCAATGCATCATACCGCCTTCCATAGAGGCTGTCTTATATCCTCTCTCCTGCAGAAAATAAGCCACATTTTCACTTCTTACTCCTGCATGACAGATTAGAATATACTCTGTTTCTTTATCAAGCTCATCAAGCCGATCTGGTATTTCTCCCATTCTCATTTGAATAGCACCTGGCACCATACCATTTATGACTTCATAATCCTCCCGCACATCAATGATGGATAATTCCTCACCATTTTCAATTCTGCTCTGCAGCTCTTCCGGTTGGATAATTTTTATTTCTTCCATCTCCATTTTCCCCCTTTATAAAAAAGCCGTCTTACGTTTAATTAAACGTAAGACGGCCGCACTTGTTAGTTTGCAACGATATTTACTAATTTTCCTGGAACAGCAATTACCTTACGGATTGTTTTACCGTCGATTTGCTCTTGTACCTTTCCGTTCTCCATTACGATTTTTTCCATTTCTTCTTTCGTAATGCCGGCAGGCACCTGAAGTTTTGCTCTCATTTTACCGTTTATTTGAATAACAATTTCAATTTCATCATCAACCAATTTGGACTCATCATACGCAGGCCATGAAGCATAGGCAAGTGTTTCATTGTTGCCAAGTCTGCTCCAAAGTTCTTCAGTAATATGAGGGCAAATAGGTGACAATAGCTTCACAAAGCCTTCCATATATTGAATTGGAAGGATTTCTGCTTTATACGCTTCATTAATAAACACCATCATTTGAGAAATAGCTGTATTAAAGTGAAGTGCCTCCAGATCCTCTGTTACCTTTTTAACCGTTTGATGATAAATCTTCTCAAGACGAGTATCGTTCGATTCAGTGATTTTATCATTTACTGTACCGTCATCGGTGATAAACAATCTCCAAACACGGTCAAGGAAACGTCTGGAACCATCAAGTCCATTTGCAGACCAGGCAATGGATGCATCAAGCGGTCCCATGAACATTTCATATAGACGAAGTGTATCCGCACCATGGCTTTCTACGATATCATCCGGATTTACTACATTCCCTTTGGATTTACTCATTTTTTCGTTATTTTCCCCAAGTATCATTCCTTGGTTAAATAGCTTTTGGAAAGGTTCCTTTGTTGGAACAACACCAATATCATACAAGAATTTGTACCAGAATCTTGCATAAAGCAAGTGAAGTACAGCATGCTCTGCTCCGCCAATATACGTATCTACAGGCATCCAATGCTTAAGCTTTTCAGGATCAGCGATTGCATTTGGATTTTTCGGATCGATATAGCGCAGGAAGTACCAGCAGCTGCCCGCCCATTGAGGCATTGTATTTGTCTCGCGTCTTCCTTTACGGCCGTTCTCATCTACTACATTTACCCACTCTTCAATGTTGGCAAGAGGAGATTCACCTGTGCCGGATGGTTTAATTTCGGTTGTTTTCGGAAGCATAAGCGGGAGCTCAGATTCAGGTACAGCTGACATAGTACCGTCTTCCCAATGAATAATTGGGATAGGCTCTCCCCAATAACGCTGACGAGAAAAGTTCCAATCACGTAGACGATAAGTTACTTTCTTCTCACCAATTCCTTGTTCTTCAAGCCATTCAATCATTTTGCTAATTGCTTCTTCTTTATTCAAGCCATTCAAGAATTCAGAGTTTACATGTTCTCCTTCTCCTGCATAAGCTTCTTTTTCAATATTCCCGCCAGCTACAACTTCACGGATTGGCAAATCAAATTTCTTAGCGAATTCATAGTCACGTTCATCATGAGCCGGAACTGCCATAATGGCACCTGTACCATAGCTCATCAATACATAATCAGCGATCCAGATTGGAATCTCTTCCCCATTTGCTGGGTTGATTGCATATGCTCCTGTGAATACACCTGTTTTCTCTTTAGAAAGCTCTGTTCTCTCAAGATCGCTCTTAGATTGAATTTCCTTTTTATACGCTTCAACTGCTTCTTTTTGCTCTGCTGTTGTAATTTTATCCACAAGTGGATGCTCTGGTGACAAGACAGAATATGTTGCCCCGAACAAGGTGTCTGGACGTGTTGTGAATACCGTGTAGGATTCTTCCGTACCTTTAATCTTGAAGGTTACAGATGCGCCCTCAGAGCGGCCGATCCAGTTACGCTGCATATCCTTAATGCTTTCAGGCCAATCCAATTCATCCAGATCCTCAATCAAACGATCTGCATAAGCCGTGATTTTCAAAATCCATTGGCGCATAGGCTTACGGATAACCGGATGTCCGCCTCGCTCACTTTTCCCATCGATAACTTCTTCGTTGGCCAAAACTGTTCCCAGTGCCGGGCACCAGTTAACCGGTATTTCAGCCATATAGGCAAGTCCTTTTTCATATAGCTTCAAGAAAATCCACTGCGTCCATTTATAGTACTCTGGATCTGTGGTATTGATTTCCCTGTCCCAGTCATAGGAGAACCCAAGTGATTTAATCTGACGCGTGAATGTACCGATATTTTTAGCTGTAAACTCTTCCGGATCATTTCCTGTATCAAGAGCATATTGCTCGGCAGGCAATCCAAATGCATCCCAGCCAATTGGATGAAGGACATTATATCCCTGCATACGTTTCATGCGAGATAGAATATCTGTTGCTGTATATCCTTCAGGATGCCCTACATGAAGGCCAGCTCCTGATGGATAAGGAAACATATCCAAAGCGTAAAATTTACGCTTCCCTACATGATCAGTCGTTTTGAATGTTTTGTGTTCTTCCCAATAAGATTGCCATTTCTTTTCAATCTCTACATGATTGAAACTCATCCTAATTCCTCCTACATGGTTCAAAATTGCTGTGCTTAAAAGCTTGAAACAATAAAAAAAGCCACTCATCCCTAATAAGTAGGGACGAGAGGCTTGTTATTAACTTCCCGCGGTACCACCCTGATTGATGCAGTAAATATGCATCCGGCTCGACTCTTTAACGCAGATGTACGGCAACCCTTACTCTTAGTTCAGGCTTGCAACTCCAGGGTGAGTTCATAATGTGTCCTGTTGACTTGCAGCGACCGTCAACTCTCTAAAAAGAACAAACATTACTACTGATCCCTCTCAAAGTTATTCATGTTATCCAAAAAATATATACATTCATTGTATGTAAATCAGCTAAAAAGTTCAAGTCAATTTAGACTGTTTTTTCAATCATTGACAAATTTAGCTTCCATTATACAGGTTTTATAATAATTTATGTGTGATTGGTAGGGGGAAACTGGGGCTGGATTATGTGCATATCCGGCTCTATTCCTTGTCGATTGGCTGGATTCCACACCGATTCGGCTGGATTACTTGCCTATTCGGCTCTATTTCCTTGTCGATTGGCTGGATTCCACACTGATCCGGCCGGATTCCTCTCATTTTACTGAACGACTCCTTCATCTGGTTGAATTACACATCGATTCAGCTGGATTCCGCCGTATCATCCCCACCATCACTCACCTCTCTATACAAATAAAACCAACAAGCACAGCCATATAGACTGTGCCTGCTGTTTTATTTATATTGCTTTGGATGAACTGTTGCTTTAGTTTGTTGGCCTCCAGATGCTTCGTTCATCTTTTTAGCCCTCTTTATAATATCTTGATCTTCACCGGCCTCGATATCTTGATTATTAATGCCATTACGAGTCTTTTGTTCCGGATTATTATGTTTAGAACGTTTTCGCATAGTGAATACCCCCTTAGCGTCTGCGCACAACCATTGCATGCTGAATATCCTGAACCTGTATTTTCATACGGTTCAACATATCACGCTGTTGATCATTTGCACTGTGATCCATTGCCTCTAACTCATTAAATGAGTTTTCCAATCTGACCAATGCCTCGGTATATCCTGCTTCATTGTAATGCTCCTGTTTTGCAGACTCCTTATATTGCTCTTCTGCGAATTCAATTGCATTAGCACATCGTTCCATACACTCACCCATGGATTTTCGTGTAGCCAAAGATACCCTCTCCTTTTTTCATTGGATTGGTTTACAAAAGCTCATCCATTATCCATTATGCCCCTTTGAAATAAAAAGATTAGTGATTTTTAATAGCTGCTAATAATAGTCAATTGGAAAGTATACATCAGCGTGGTAGAATGGAGTTTATGTTCTTGAAATCTAAACAGGGGGGTTTTGTAATGAAACAGGTTAACCCTTTTCAATATGCAAGTGACGACAAACGTTATCATACATGGAATTATCATCTCCGCAATCAATTTGGTCACAAGGTATTTAAAGTAGCTCTTGATGGTGGATTTGATTGCCCGAACCGTGATGGCACGGTAGCTTTTGGTGGCTGTACTTTTTGCAGTGCCGCTGGATCCGGTGATTTTGCCGGTAATCGTGCTGAGGATCTGCAAAAACAATTTGCCGATATAAAAGCAAAAATGCATCAAAAATGGAAGGACGGCAAGTATATGGCCTACTTCCAAGCTTATACGAATACCCATGCGCCCGTTGAGGTGTTACGGGAAAAATTCGAAACCGTCATAAACGAGGAAGGTGTAGTCGGATTATCCATTGCCACTCGTCCAGACTGCCTGCCTGATGATGTAATAGAATATTTAGCTGAATTAAATGAGCGTACTTACCTGTGGGTTGAGCTTGGCCTGCAAACTGTTCACGAGAAAACAGCTAATATCATAAACCGTGCACATGATTATCCAACCTATGTGGAGGGAGTAAACAAGCTTCGGAAACATGGTATACGCATTTGCAGCCATATCATTAATGGCTTACCGCTTGAAACTCCAGAAATGATGATGGAGACGGCTAAAGAAGTTGCTAAACTAGATGTACAGGGAATTAAAATTCACCTCTTGCATCTCTTAAAGGGCACTCCAATGGTGAAACAATACGAAAAAGGAATGTTGGAATTCCTTTCGTTAGATGAATATGTCAATCTCGTCTGTGATCAGTTGGAGATCCTTCCACCTGAAATGATTGTCCATCGTATTACCGGTGACGGACCAATTGATCTAATGGTTGGACCAATGTGGAGCGTTAATAAATGGGAAGTATTAAATGCCATTGATGCTGAATTAAAGCGTCGTAATAGCTACCAAGGTAAATTTTATGTACCAAATAAGGATGCTGTCATCAATGAAGCTTGATCGTATCCTTCCCTTCGCAAGACTATTGCTTGAAAAAGCAGTTAAACCTGGTGATATAGCTATTGATTGTACGATGGGCAATGGGCATGACACCGTATTTTTAGCAAATTTAACTGGTCCGGATGGACATGTATACAGCTTCGACATTCAGGAATCTGCCTTGCAAAAAACGGAAGAGAGACTGATGACAAATGAGCTTCAGGAGCGGGTAACACTGATTCAAGCAGGTCATGAGCGCTTACAGGAATTTATCCCATCTGGCAAACCTGTAACAGGCGCCATCTTTAATTTAGGCTATTTGCCTGGCGGCGATAAAGAAATCATTACAACCGCTCCTACCACGATTCAGGCTGTAACATCATTACTCGATATTATGGAGCCTGAAGGCATCATAGTTCTTGTCATCTATCACGGTCATCCTGGCGGAGATATTGAACGTGACGAATTAATCAAATTCGTTACAGAGCTTCCACAGGATACGGCCCATGTGCTGGAATATCGATTTATGAATCAAAAAAACAACCCGCCATTTATTATCGCTATCGAAAAACGTTAAAAAAGTGTGAGCTCACGGAAGCTCACACTTTTTATATAAAATCATTTATAGTTTTCAGGAGTAAAAAAGATTTGCGGTGTTCCCGTAATAGGATGAGGGCGACTTACCAGATCTACCTCGTATACAGACGAAAGCAAGGTTTCATCATAAAGTAAATCTATTCCACCCTCCGCCACCTTCCTTCCATCCTTAAGCAAAGCACATCTATCTGCATATAAAGCTGCCATGTTTAAATCATGGAGGATAGCGACAATCGTCAGACCATTTTGAAGCTGGAGCCTCTTTAATAGATTTAACAATTCAATTGTATGCTTTACATCCAGATGATTTGTAGGTTCATCGAGAAACAGCAGCTTTGGCTGCTGGGCCAAAGCCTTTGCTAAAAGGACACGTTGCTTTTCCCCGCCGCTTAATGACGAAAAATATGTATATTTAAATTTCAGCGTGTTTGTCTGAGCCAGACACTCATCAACAATTGAGTAATCCTCACTACGGTAATGATTAAAAAATCCCTTTTCCTGATAAGGATATCTGCCTAAGAGTACGATTTCTTCCACCGTAAAATCTATTCCCACCATCTGTTCCTGACTTAACACGGCAGCTATTTTAGCCAATTCTCCGGTTTTATAGGATGAGGTCCTTTTCCCATTAATAATTGAAGTCCCTTCTTTATATTCCATTTTCCCCAATATACTTTTAATCAATGTCGTCTTACCGCTTCCATTTGGACCCAGAAGAGCAAAAAAATCTCCGCTCTCAACCTTAATAGAAAAGTCCTGAAGCACTCGCTTATTTTTATGATAGCCTGCACTGAGGCTCTCTACAGTTAACATGTCAAATTCCTTCTTTTTATCCGTTCTTTAATCAGTAAGATAGTAAATACCGGTGCACCGATTAAGGCAGTAATGACACCGATTGGTAATTCCTGCGGGTTGATAATCGTACGTGCAATCAAGTCAGCCAATACGAGATATCCACCTCCAATAATCATGGATAACGGCAGTAAGTGGCGATGGTCAGCACCAGCAATCAGGCGAACAAGATGTGGAATAACCAGTCCAACAAAGCCAATAGCTCCTGATACAGCAACTGCGGCACCCGTTAATAGTCCTGCCCCAATAATAATCGTTATTTTCTTTCGTTTCACATCGATTCCATTATATTGGGCGGATTGATCTCCAAGAGCCATCCCGTTTAGTTCACGATAATGAAATAAAATGATGGACGCTCCTATAATAAAAAAGGGAATCAATATACTGACGTGCCCCCAATTTTTCATGGCCACACTGCCCATCAGCCAGTTTAATACCTCCCTCATTTGATCCCCTGAGGATAGCGCAATGATAAGTGAGACCACAGCGCCAATGAATGAATTCATAATTATACCGGCTAAAATAATGGTCTCATTCGCATAGGTAACACTGGCCGCCTTTGTAATGCCAAATACAATAAACAAGGTAATAAAACTAAACACGATTGCAACAAGCGGCAAGGTGAACTGACCAAAAAGAGCAAATTCGATATTAAAGAATAGAACAATCACTGCCCCAACCGAAGCACCGGAAGAAATTCCGATCGTATATGGATCAGATAGTGGATTTTGCAAAAGTCCCTGAAAGGCAGCACCGGCAAGTGCCAGTGCGGCACCCACAAATAAAGCGATCAGTACCCTCGGTAATCGTATATTCCAAATGATCATTTCTATATTTTTTGGACCGGTATAGAAGGATTCCTGGCCGGTCACGTTTTTTAAGAGAATTCCAAGAATATCTTTAAATGACATGTCCACGCTGCCTATAAACAAACCGAGCAGCGCAGCGAGCAGCAAAAACAGGATACTCCCAAAATAAATACCGGTTGTTCTATTTTTATTATTCATAGCTTATACTTCAATTCCTCTTTACTCCTACGGCGAACCTCGGATTATTCATGCACTTTAAATCAAGATTAAACAGCTTCAACACATAAAAAATCCTTAGCTCAGGATGGTATTGAGCTAAGGATTCACTTTTTCACGCCTGTGAATACAATAAGCCTACTTTTCCCTCCGAAAAATAAGTACTAAAACTCTAAAAGCAGGTTTCCTGGCTTTTACTAAATCAAATCGTGATTTAGTAAGTACAGTAGCGGGGGCTGCAACGGATTTGAACCGTTTTCCCTTTTACCCTCGTGTACCGAGGCACTTTTAAAGTGATTTATGAGATTTCATTCTTATTCTAATAGATTGATTGAGTAATATCAAATCCACCATTATTTCAACAGTTCTTCGGCAATTAATCTAAAGGAATTCTCTTTAGCCTCATATGAATGGGTGATCGTTACAAGCATAATTTCATTTGTAAAGAAGCGTTCACTCAGCTCTCTAATTTTTTCCCCGATCGTTTTAGGAGAACCGATAATCATCTTGCTCCTGTTGTAATCGATCCGCGCTTTCTCAAACTGCGATAATGACAGTTCATGAATTTCTTTTGGGTGAGGTGTTCCCTCTCTTATAATTCCCTGTGAAAGAAACAGCATCGATAAATCCAATGAACCAGCCAGATATTCTGCCTCTTCATCCGATTCCGCACAAACCGTAAATACAGTAACCATACCCGATGGATTCTGTACTAACTCTGTAGGTCGAAATGCTTCATGATAATGCTTCATATTTTCTTCAGCATATTCACTGTTAATAAACAAAGCAAAATTATAGGGTATACCCTTTTGGGCTGCAAGAGCCGCGCTGGAAGAACTAGATCCAAGCATCCATAATTCCGGCGGAGACGTAATGGTAGGTGTCACGGATAACCCATATAGAGGATGCAATTCCGGTATTTGATCATAGAGATACCAGGATAATTCATCTACCTGATCAGGAAAACGATGCAGTTCCTGTACTCTACCTTCCTGCAACGCTCGTGTTGCTCTTGGCATCCCTCCAGGAGCCCTGCCGATTCCCAAATCTATTCTTCCCGGAGCTAAACCAGATAATACTCTGAAGTTTTCGGCTACTTTGTAAGCACTGTAATGAGGCAGCATAACACCGCCTGTTCCAACTCTTATTTTATCTGTTTGAGCAGCAATCCATGTTGCCAATATCTCAGGCGAAGATCCTGCCAAGCCTTGACTATCATGATGCTCGCTGACCCAAAATCTTGAGTATCCCCACTCCTCAGACAATTTTGCCAGTTTGACCGTATTAGCAAGTGCCTGCTCTGAAGGCTCTCCAACAGAGCGCGGTGACTGGTCTAGAATACTTAACTTTACCATTCTGCTCCATCCCCTTAGTATTGAATGCTAGACTCGCCTATTCTTCTTCATCCTCTTAAACGCATGATACAGCTTACTATTCCAATAAAAGAAATACGCTGAACGGCCACCCAAGCTTAGCATTTTTTTAGTATATTTCTTAACCGACGACTGATTTTTCACCTTGGAATCGGCTAAATAAATACCTAATAACCCCTGGTTAATCATGCTGTGGAACTTGCTATCCGGTATTTTTGTTACATCTAAATTGGCTTGTTCAACAAAATAACAAAGTCTTTCAATCATTTGCTCTTCCGTTTCGTAATAAAAACAGAAATTTAAATCGTCGCCTTGGCGGTCCTCCTCCTGATCAATAAAATAGTCCAGCATAATATGCAATCCTTGCACATAAGGAAAATAAGATTCATATATGTCTTTTCCCAAATGTTGAGTGAAATTTTTTCGCACTGCATATGAAACTAAGCAAAAAATGCCCAGAGTAGATCCTGCGCAAGCACTGAATTCATACCATGACAGACCTACTGGAAGCTGCTGTTTATTTTCATTGAACCAGGTTTCTAATCTATGTACCCGTTCTTCCCATTTAACATGCTTATGTATTTGTAAATCACAATAAAAGGTGCAAAGCTTTTTCAAATAAGGCTCGATATGTTCGTAATGCACCATATTCGCCAGAACAGATTGACAGGTTTTTACCAACTCGACTAAATACCCGCCATCCTCCTGCTCCTCTCTGAGTTCATAATAATTTCTCGTCAAGGCCTCCGGATTAAGAGCATCCTTCATAGATTGATGCAATAGCGTAAAATCATTAGGATCAAGTGAGGTACTGCGGTCACATAGATTATCAAGATAATCACTGATGGTTTGATACGCAACAATAAATCGAATGACATCATCTTTTTTTTCACCTGCTGCGAGAGCTAATATAGAACCACCCTCGCAATGGAAAGTTTTGTGGGCAATACTGGATAAGGCCTGAGTACGCAGCTCTTCATTAGGGATTTTTTCTGCCTTTGCCTGCCAACTCGCGAGTTCCCGATGAACAATCGGAAATACATTTCTGTATACATTCTTTACTAAGCTGATATCACTAGTGGGTAATTTCATTTGTGTCCCATCTCCTAACCCCTTAAACGATATACCCTATATTGCGCAATCTCGCTTCAATGAAGCTCTTTGCATATAGAAATACATCTTCTCTCTCTGGCTCATTAAATATTTCATGATACAGCTTAGGCCATTCTTTATAATGCTTTTCGGATGCCGGAAAGTAGTTAAACCATTCTCTAACCATAGCCTTGTCCACTATTTTGTCGTCCCCTGCCTGCATAACAAGAACAGGAATATCCGGGAAATCCTCATCAAAATCAAAGGCATCCTTCATAGCTGAAATTAATTCACGATACCATCTGACTGATACACTTGTGATGTAGAGTGAATCGTTCAAATCAAATTCAATAACTTCTGGATTTCTCGTTGCCATTTCAACAGTTAATCCTGAAGGTTTTTTATATGTAGGATAAACAAGATTTAAAACCTTTGACATGGATTCAAGTAATTTTGGAGGGTGAATTAATGTTCCAAAACATGGTGAAGATAGGATAATACCCGCTAAATTATATTCCTTAAGTTGAAGCATGTTAATGATGATGAGTCCTCCCATGCTATGACCTAGCATGAATACAGGCAAACCAAATGTATAAGCCTCGTTCACCCATGAATCAACCTCATCAATATAATCCTCAAATGAATCAATATGCCCTCGATTTGCACGTGAAGTCATTCCCTGACCTGGCAAATCTCCAATAATTACGTGATACCCTTCTGATAGCCATCTTTCAATTAACCATTTATATCTGCCTGAATGCTCCATGGCGCCGTGAACAATCACGATTACACCATAGGCTTTCCCCTCAGCTTCCCACTTTTTCATAGATGAACTCCTCCTGTATGATGTTTAGCTTTATTTTATTTACACTGTACCGCTTTATATGTACACTTTTATTAACTATCTATTTTACAGTAGAAAACGGAGGTTTTGTAATGAAATTATATCAATATATAGATAAAATTCCTTCCATCGATCAAACTGCTTATTTAGCCGATCATGTAGTTATCAGCGGTGATGTCACAATCGGTGAAAATTCAAGTGTTTGGTTTAACACAGTCATTAGAGGTGATGTCGCTCCTGTGATTATCGGTAAAAATGTTAATATTCAAGATAACTCAGTCCTCCATCAAAGTCCCAATAACCCATTAGTACTGGAAGATAATGTAACGATAGGCCATCAAGTCATTCTCCATAGTTGCCATGTGAAGAAAAATGCTTTGATTGGGATGGGCTCCATTATTCTTGACGGAGCTGAAATAGGAGAAGGTGCCTTCATCGGTGCAGGCAGTTTAGTATCTCAAGGTAAAAAAATCCCACCAAACACACTCGCTTTCGGCAGACCTGCTAAAGTAATTCGTGAATTAACAGATGATGATCGTAAAGACATGGAAAGAATAAATAAGGAATACGCAGAAAAAGCACGCTATTATTCAAGTATACAACCTTTAAAAGAGAATAACTAATTATCATTCCTCATTAGGGTATACTCTTTATTGTATACCCATTCCCTTTATTATTTAGCTATAAATGATACACCTTTTTAAAATCAATTTCAGGAGTAGGATTATGAATACTTTCATTTTGATTTTCATGTTATTTAGTATCATTTCAATCATTTTGGTCCTATGGCGTCAATATCAGCCACTATCTATTTTGATTGTTATCTCTTTAATAGGCACTTTCCTGTTTACAGGCTGGAAGGTCTATAACTCAAATTACTCCTTTGCTCATCAAATTAATAATATGATTGATAAGTCAGTAAGCTTAACAAATTCTATTACCAATGATAATCGACCTGCAAAACCTCCTGCCAAAGATAAAGTACTTCTTGATGTGCCGATCGTTAAACAGCTGCCCGAGCTCCCAAGAGGATGTGAAGTAACTAGCCTGGCCATGCTTCTTCAATTTGCCGGATTGGATGCGGATAAATTAAAACTTGCCCAGCAAATAAAAAAAAATCCAGCTAAAATAAAAAAAATAAATGGTGAAATCCATTACGGTGATCCTAATGATGGATTTATTGGAGATATGTATTCAACTAATAAACCTGGCCTTGGAGTGTATCATAAGCCTATAAAAAAACTTGCTGAGCATTATATGCCTGGCAAAATAATCGATTTTACCAATGGGAATTTCAACCAAATTAAAAAATATCTCTCAACTAATCGACCAGTCTGGGTCATTATAAATACAGCCTATAAAAAATTAGATCCATCCTATTTCCATACTTGGAAAACACCAAATGGGAAAATATCAATTACTTATAAGGAACATTCTGTCGTAGTAACAGGCTATGATCAGGATTATATTTATTTTAACGATCCCTTAACAGGAATTAAAAATAAAAAAGCACCCTCCGCTGATTTTGAAAAAGCGTGGGTGCAAATGGGAAAACAGGCTATAACCTATAAAGATTAATGGATTGGGTCACTTATCATATCCTTTTCAGCTAATGCCTGGAAAGGATATTTTTCTTCGACATATACAGAGTACCATATCATAAATACCAATACAGTCCATAGTTTACGGCTATTGTCCGCTTTACCTGTAACATGATTATTGAACAGATTCATAATGACTTGCTTATCCAGCAAATGATCTGTTTGGCTTTCTTTTATTATTGTAATCGCCCATTCATACATTTCATTTTTTAACCAATGACGGATAGGCACTGGAAAACCAAGTTTCTTACGATTTAATACATGGTCAGGAATGATTCCCTCTGCAGCTTTTCTAAGTATATATTTGGTCGTTCCATGAGCAGTTTTTAAATCAGTTGGAATTCCGGATGCCACCTCAAATACTTTTTTATCAAGGAATGGCACTCGAAGCTCAAGAGAATGTGCCATCGTCATCTTATCAGCTTTTACTAATATATCTCCGCGCAGCCATGTATGAATATCAATATACTGCATTCTGCTCACATCATCATAGTCGGGTGTTTCTGCGTAGAACGGATGTGTTATTGTAGTATAATCCAGCTTTGATTTATATAATTTGAATAATTGCCCCTTCTCTTCCTCCATAAACATCTTGGCATTTCCAAGATAGCGTTCTTCAATCGGCGTACAGCCGCGCTCTATAAAACTCTTGCCTTTTACACCTTCAGGCATCATGGCAGCAATTCTTTTTAGCGCTCTTTTCATAAGTACAGGAATTGTATTAAACATGGCTAAGGATTGAGGCTCACGGTAAATATTGTATCCTCCGAATAATTCATCCGCTCCTTCACCTGACAGAACAACCGTTACATGCTTTTGCGCTTCCCTTGCCACGAAATATAAAGGCACACAAGCGGGATCTGCCAACGGGTCATCCATATGCCACATGATATTCGGCAGTTCCCTCATATATTCCTGCGGTGAAATAATATAGCTAATATTTTCTACCCCAAGCTTGTCAGCCGTTTCTTTAGCAACATCAATTTCACTGAAACCATTCTGTTCAAATCCAACTGAGAATGTTTTAATTCCAGGATGAATTTCTTTAGCAATGGAAGCAATGATTGTGGAATCAATTCCACCGGAAAGAAATGAACCAACAGGTACATCACTGCGCATATGCATGTTAATACTGTCATACATCACATCTTGAATTTCTTTAATCCAATCTGGTTCACTGCGCAGTATAGGTTTGAATTCAGCTTTCCAATATTGACGGATCTCCATAGGTTCTCCAATTTTCTTTGTAAAGCAATGTCCAGGCAATAATTTTTTCACATTCTTTGTCATCGTCGCTGGTTCTGGAATAAATTGAAAGGTAAGATAATGTTGCAAAGAAACAGGATCCAATTCTTGTTTTTCTAAAGCGTATATAATGCTTTTCTTCTCAGAGGCAAAATAAGTCTTATCCCCATCTTCCTTATAAAAAAATGGTTTAATCCCAAATGGATCACGGGCACCAAAAACAGATTTCTCCTGTTTATCCCAAATCACGAACCCAAACATCCCACGAAGCATTTCAACTGCCTTTTCCCCATATTGAACAAATGCCGCCAGGATTACTTCAGTATCTGAATTTGTAGAAAACGCCATGCCTTCCTTTTCAAGCACTACTTTCAATTCCAAGTAGTTGTATATTTCTCCGTTAAAAACAATCCAATAGCGTTCATTTTCATACGTTAAGGGCTGATGTCCACATTCAATATCAATGATGCTTAGTCTTCTGAAACCAAGCTGGATATGTTCATCTATATAATACCCCTCGTCATCCGGCCCTCTATGCGTAATCAAGTCATTCATACTTTTAATTAGTTCTGAATCCTGATTCGCTTGTTGGTGATCATGCATACATCCTACAAATCCACACATTATTATTCACTCACTACCTTTACTTTCGACTGTTTTTCATTTAAAAATATCAAAGAATTAGATTTTAGATATAAGCTAGCGTCCCGACAAAATACGATCCATTATACCCGATTTCATAGTTTCCTAATATTACCATATTTAGACAAAAAAAGAAAGAGGGCTTATCCCTCTTTCTAGAAATGTTTATGCTGTTTATCTTAGATGTTAGCTTCCGTACGCAGTACTTCTACTTTATCCGTTTTCTCCCAAGGAAGATCTAAATCATTGCGTCCAAAATGTCCGTAAGCTGCTGTTTGTTTATAAATCGGACGTCTTAAATCAAGCATTTTTATGATTCCTGCAGGGCGCAGATCAAAGTTAGCACGTACTAATTCAATTAATTTTTCCTCTTCAATTTTACCTGTACCGAACGTATCAATGGATATAGATACTGGCTGAGCTACACCAATCGCGTAAGCCAGCTGAACTTCTGCTTTATCTGCAAGACCTGCTGCTACAATATTTTTAGCTACATATCTGGCTGCATAGGCAGCAGAACGGTCTACCTTTGTAGCATCTTTACCAGAGAATGCTCCACCACCGTGACGTGCATATCCACCATACGTGTCTACGATAATTTTACGGCCAGTCAAGCCTGCATCCCCTTGTGGACCTCCGATAACAAAACGGCCCGTTGGGTTAATAAAATATTTAGTTTGTTCATCAATAAGGTGAGCTGGAACAACCGGTTTTATTACTTGTTCTTTTAAGTCTTTCTTAATTTGCTCCAGTGTTGTATCCGCGTCATGTTGAGTAGAGATTACGATTGTATCAATTCTAACCGGATTTTTGTTTTCATCATATTCCACTGTGACTTGTGTTTTTCCATCAGGACGCAAGTATGGCAGAACATCTTGTTTACGAACTTCAGCCAGCTTTCGAGATAATTGGTGAGCAAGAGAAATAGGAAGAGGCATTAATTCTTCTGTTTCGTTGCAGGCAAAACCGAACATTAGACCCTGATCTCCCGCCCCAATTGCTTCAATCTCTTCATCTGACATCGTGCCTTCTCTTGATTCCAAAGCTTGGTCTACACCTTGGGCGATATCTGCAGATTGTTCATCAATAGAGGTTAAGACAGCGCATGTTTCTGCATCGAAACCATATTTTGCACGAGTATAACCAATCCCTTTGATTGTGTCACGTACAATTTTTGGAATATCCACATACGTAGAAGTAGTGATTTCTCCCGCTACTAAAACTAATCCAGTGGTAACAGATGTTTCGCAGGCTACCCTTGCATTTGGATCCTTTGCTAATATTTCATCCAAAATGGCATCAGAAACCTGATCGCAAATTTTATCCGGATGACCTTCTGTTACAGATTCTGATGTAAACAAATGTCTTTTATTAGACATGTATATTTCCTCCTTCAGTTTCCCTGTTTATGGCTACTCATTATCTTTAATTATCTCCTGATTATACGAAAAAAGACCTTTCCCCTTTATAAAGAAAAGAGGAAAGGTCTGAGTCTCAGAAATCGGCCTTTCACTCTCATCGTTCAAGGCATTATAACCTTGCATCAAGTTAGCACCTTTGCGTGATTTCCATTAAAGGAATCAAACTGCAGGTTGCCCCGGCTTCATAGAGCTCGTCTCTCCACCGAGTCTTGATAAGAGTATCCATATCAAATGTATATAATATCTTATCCATCATTTTCTGTCAATAAATAAGCAGGAATATATTGTTAAGATAGACCTGGAGCTTCATCCTTTCCTAAAAGAAACACATTCCGACCTTAAGATTCGCATTTCTATTATGATATTGATATAATTAATTTACGAATATTCAAATAAATAAACATTGTTATTTATCCATAAAGGTTGACTAACATCACTGTTTTTTTCACTATGGAAAATAATAATAGTTATTCTTATATACTATATTAATCAATTGTTTTGAAAATTAACACAATTAGTATGGATAAATCAATTAAATGTGTTATACTAATTTCCATATAATATACTTACCAAAATTCTGGAAAAGGATGATACCTTATGAACAGTGTAGGAGTTTCCAATGAATTGAAACAATTACTTACTCATGATAATATTCACATTCAGCTTTCAGTGCCACAACTAGTTGAAAAAGTATTAACCAGAAAAGAGGGCATCCTCACATCTACTGGAGCTATTAAAGCTGAAACAGGTAAATATACCGGCAGATCCCCAAAGGATAAATATATTGTAGAGGAAGCTGCTACTAAAGATAAAATAGCCTGGGGAAGCGTCAATCAAGCAATATCTGAAGATGCATTTTCTAAATTATATGATAAAGTTATCGATTACCTCGAAAAACGAGATGAATTATTTGTATTTAATGGGTTTGCTGGAGCTGCAACAGACTACCGCCTTCCTATACAAGTAATCAATGAATATGCCTGGCACAATTTATTTGTACATCAGTTGTTTATCCGCCCCACTAAAGATGAGCTTGAAAACCATTCGCCTGAGTTTACTATTATCTCAGCACCAGGTTTTAAAGCAAACCCTCTTGTGGACGGTACACACTCTGAGACGTTTATCATCATTTCATTCGAAAAAAAAGTGGTCTTAATTGGAGGCACTGAGTATGCAGGTGAAATGAAAAAATCCATTTTTTCAATCATGAATTACCTGCTGCCTGAGAATAATGTGTTCTCTATGCATTGTTCAGCAAATGTAGGTTTTGAGGGAGATGTAGCTCTTTTCTTTGGCCTATCAGGTACTGGAAAGACTACTTTATCAGCCGATCCAAATCGCCGCCTAATAGGTGATGACGAACATGGCTGGTCTCCTGATGGGGTATTTAACATTGAAGGCGGCTGTTACGCAAAATGCATCAATCTCACAGAGGAAAAAGAGCCTCAAATTTTTAATGCCATTCGCTTTGGTTCTGTACTAGAGAATGTAGTTGTAGACGAAGATACGAGAATTGCTGACTATGATAATGGAATGTTAACTGAAAATACCCGGGCAGCTTACCCAATCGAAGCCATGCAGAATATCGTCACACCAAGTATAGCAGGCCATCCCAATACCATCATCTTCTTAACTGCTGATGCTTTTGGTGTTCTGCCTCCAATCAGCAAGTTAACAAAAGAACAGGCAATGTATCATTTCCTAAGCGGTTATACGAGTAAATTGGCAGGAACTGAACTCGGAATTACTTCACCACAGGCAACGTTTTCTACCTGCTTCGGTTCACCGTTCTTACCATTACATCCAACAAAATATGCTGAGATGCTTGGCAAAAATATTGAGGAGCATCAAGTTCAGGTATATCTGGTTAACACCGGTTGGACTGGAGGAGAATATGGAACAGGCAGCCGAATGAAGCTTTCTTATACACGTTTGATGATTCAAGCTGCATTAGAAGGAGAACTAGCCAATATTGAAACGGTACAAGACAGAATATTCGGCTTAGCGATTCCCTTACATGTACCCGGAGTACCGGATGAAGTTTTACAGCCTCAAAAAACGTGGAAGGATTCAGAAGCCTATTATAAAAAGGCAAATGAGCTTGCAAATAAATTCAGAGAAAATTTCAAGGAATTTAAGAATATTAGTTCTGAAATTGAATCTAAAGGTGGTCCAATTACCTTTTAAGGAACTAGCGGTGTCTTAGGAAGCCAAAAAGAATTGGCCTTCCTGAGGCACTATTTTATTTTTATCTAAATTTAAAAACAAACCCACCGCCCAATTAAGTTCTGGATGAAGGTTTGTTTTCTTTAGTTTCTATTTAATTTAGTTACTGGAATTTAAGGAAATTAACTCATATGTAATGGTTGTGCAGTTATTTTCCCATTCCACTTTTTTTATCAGCGCCGTTCCTCTCGATTCCCCATCCAGAGTTTTTCGGATATCAATCGGAATCTCAATTGGATATAAGCGGTATCCTTCTTTTTTTAGGACAAATAGATTTTCCTCAACCCTTTTTTCATTAGCCTTTGTCACAATAAGAGTATTCAATTCCATTGGCATACCCAATTCTCTCACTCCCCTGCTTCATTTATTTATTTCAATGGTATCATTTGAAGCGGCTTCTTTCATCCATTTCGTTAAATCCGAGACAATTTGCCGATTTATTCTCGGAGGAAAATAATGTGTATAGTCCTTAAGGTACCACACATCGACGCTCTTACCGAGATCCTGCAGCCTGGTTCTTAATAGATTGGCATGTTCAACCGAAACGTTCTTATCCTTCTCACCATGAATAATTAGAACGTTACATGGTATTTTTTCAATTTCATACAAGGGTGTACGGGCTTTATATTCATCCGGCACCTTATTTGGCGTACCTCCAATGACCCTTTTCAGCATTCTTCTTAAATCAATTCTCTCTATGTAAGTCAGGACCATATCGGAAACTCCACCCCACGTGACAAGTGAAGCAGCGTCCTGGCAGTATATAGCTGTCCACAGTGCCATAATCCCACCTCGAGAAAATCCAAAGATATGAACCTTTTTAGGATTAACCTTTGGATGTTGTTTTAAAAGTTCAAAACCTGCAATAGCATCCCAACGATCTTCTCCTGCAAAATCTTCCTCTCCTTCTCCACCCTGGTTGCCACGATAAAAGGGAGCAAAAACAACAAATCCCTGACTTGCGAATTGAATGATACGCCCCGGACGGACCTTCCCAACATTTTTAATTCCTCCGCGTAAATATAAAAATCCGTCCAGTATTTCATCTTTTTTTGGCTCTGCTAAGAGCCCCTTAACCATTAATCCATTCGATAAATACGTGACAATATATAGATTTATATCCGGATGTGGCGATGGATATCGACTTCTATCTACGATACTACCTAACGATGATTTTACTTCATCCATAATCCGGGCTCCTTTACAAAGTTCTATAGGCATTCACACAAATATATACCATACATACAATACGATTAACTACACTTTGGCATACATACTGCCTACTAAGGAGGAAATTCCCTTGAAACATTATCTTAAAACCAGCTTCTTCTGTATGCTGTCCATTCTGCTCATCTTTAGTTTATCGGCCTGTAAAGAAAATAACCCGACTGAAGAATTGACAAAAGTTAAAGTAGCAGAAGTCACACGTTCTATTTTTTATGCCCCTGAATATGTCGCCCTGGCCAAAGGATTTTTTAAGGACGAAGGGCTTGATGTAGACCTGCAGACTGCATGGGGCGGTGATAAGACAATGACTACTCTACTGTCAGGCGGGGCTGATATCGTGCTTGTTGGCTCAGAAACTTCTATTTATGTTCATGGACAGAATTCAAGAGATCCTGTTATTAATTTTGCCCAATTAACTCAAACAGATGGAACTTTTCTTGTTTCCAGAGAAAAAATAGAGGAATTTGACTGGAACATGCTAAAAGGCAGTACATTTCTCGGACAGAGGAAAGGCGGTATGCCACAAATGGTTGGAGAGTTTGTACTGAAAAAACACGGCATTGATCCTCAGAAGGATTTGAAATTAATTCAAAATATTGATTTTGCCAATGTTGCCAACGCCTTTGCTTCAGGAACAGGTGATTATGTACAGCTATTCGAACCTCAGGCAAGTGTTTTTGAAAAAGAAGGAAAAGGACATATCGTTGCTTCCTTTGGAAAAGAATCCGGCCATGTTCCATATACCACCTTCATGGCAAAGGAAAGCTATATGAAGGAAAATGAAGATATCGTCAAACGTTTTACAAAAGCGATTTATAAAGCACAAAAATGGGTTGAAGAAACAGATTCCGCTGAAGTAGCAAAAGCGATTCTCCCATATTTTGAAGATACAGACGTAGAGATTATTGAAATGGCCATTGACCGTTACAAGTCACAGGAGTCCTTTGCCCTAAATCCAATCCTTGATGAGGAAGAATGGTTAAACCTGCAGGATATCATGAAAGAGGCAGGAGAAATCGAATCCTACATCGATCATAAAACACTCGTAAATACTGAAATTGCTGAAGAAGTTTCAAAATAGGAGATAAGGAGGCAGGGATTATGCCTTTATTGTCGATAGAGAATGTATCTCATCTCTATTTATCTAAATCGCAAGCATCGATTGCTTTAGAGAATATATCAATGAGTATTGAGGAGGGAGAATTTATCTCCTTCCTTGGCCCAAGCGGCTGTGGTAAAACAACCCTTCTATCCATTATATCCGGTCTTTTTAAGCCAACCGAAGGAAGTGTTAAGCTATACGGGAAGGATGTCCTGGTCCATCGCCAGGATATCGGATACATGCTGCAGCAGGATTATTTATTTCCCTGGAAGACCATTAAAGAAAATATATTGATTGGATTAAAATTGTTAAAGCAGCTCGACCAAAAGCACGAAGAACAAACCATATCACTATTGGAGGAAATCGGCCTGAAGGATGTATTGACTAAATTTCCAAGGGAGCTATCAGGAGGAATGCGCCAACGAGTTGCCCTAGTTAGAACTTTGGCCACTAACCCTACCCTGCTCCTCTTAGATGAACCTTTTTCTGCTTTAGATTTACAAACCAAGCTAAAGCTCGAGGATATCGTATCAAGCACATTAAAGTCGTTTAAAAAAACGGCTATATTAGTTACTCATGATATAGGAGAAGCAGTAGCCATGAGTGATCGTGTCTTCCTCCTCTCTCCAAAGCCGGGAAAAATTCATAAAGAATTTGATATTCCAAACGAGTTAAAAGGATTATCCCCATTTGATGCAAGAAACCATCCAGTCTTTTCAGATGTGTTCCAGCTTATATGGAAGGAGATGGAGCAGCTTGACGGATAATAAACTTAAAATTAATACTCTTCACAAGAACTATATCCACCAATTAAAAACCAACCAGCGTAAAGTATGGCTGTATCAGGGTGTTATATTTGTTTTATTTTTCGCTCTCTGGGAAATCGCCAGCCATTTTTACTGGATAGATCCTCTCCTGTTCAGTTCACCTTCTAAAGTCATTGAATTGCTGGTTGAAAAAATACAGGATGGCAGTCTTCTCAGCCATCTCGGACTTACCGTATTCGAAACAGTTATAAGCTTTATTTTGGGTACGCTGCTAGGGACACTGCTAGCTGTTGCCTTGTGGTGGTCTCCAATGCTTTCAAAGGTGCTGGATCCCTATTTAGTCATTTTCAATGCCATGCCTAAGGTTGCCCTTGGACCCATCATTATTGTGGCGATGGGCCCTGGGTTAACATCCATTATCACCAATGGAATCATTATCTCAGTTATCGTAACGACCATAGTCGTCTACACGAGCTTCAAGGAAATCGATCCCAATTATATAAAGGTGATGGAGACGTTTAATGCTCGCCGGATGCACATCTTCAAGGAAGCTGTCCTGCCGTATTCCTTTCCAGTCATTATATCGACACTAAAGGTTAATGTCGGTTTAGCCTGGGTTGGTGTCATAGTTGGAGAATTTCTTGTTTCTTCACAGGGGCTTGGCTATCTAATCATTTATGGATTCCAGGTGTTTAATTTCACCCTTGTCTTAATGGCATTACTCATTATAGCTGTTTTTGCAACGATTATGTATAAAATGGTCGAGTTTGTTGAAGCTAAGTTAATCCGCGACCGCTTACCATAAGGATTTTAACCGGTTTACTTTATTCAGACATATCAAAATAACCTGATCCTTCATAATGAAACTGTATTGGGTGCTCGTTTGAAAATCATGTGGAAGTTCCGACAGCAAAACGGGCCCTTCTGTTTCCAGATAGTCTTCTTTTCTCGTGATGGCAGTAAGCTCGGCATAAAATACTGCTTTAATAAAAGAACCCGCTGGGTCAAGTACTTTATACTCGCCAATGGGAATTAACTGCTTTACTTCTCCCCCTGTCTCTTCAAATACTTCGCGTATGGCGGCCTGAACAGGGGATTCATTTTTTTCTACCTTGCCCCCGGGAAATTCAAGCCCTCTTTTCGAATGGTTGGTAAGAACCCATTTCTCTTTATAGCGGCATATGACGAATACATGACGAGCTTCTTTTTCAAACTGACCTTGTACATCATGAAAATAGACATCATTTCCATGGATATCCTTAAATATTTCCATCTATCTCTACACTTCTCTCTTAATTATTTCTTTCAATTATAGCAAAACTGACTCTTATATCATTTATTAGGAATAAATCAATTAGAAGCTTACTTTTACAGCACACTTTCATAAAAATATAACAAATATAGCCAAGAAGGATGGAATCAATAATATTTTCAATATAAGTAGAGTACATTTATAAAGGTTGGGGTAAATAATTACTATATGAATCGTGATTTAAAAATCGAAAGGAGTTCTTAGCAGTGAATTTCATTGATGAATTATACCAATTGTATCGAGATAAATTAACCGGCGACGATGAAGATATTGATATTTTGGCTTTAGCCGTTTTAGAACAGCTGGATCGTAAAGATGTTATGCAATTAATTAACGAACTGGAAGATCGGGAGCTATATAATTTAATGGGGATATACATAATTGATAGCCTTAAAAAGCGATTTGCAAATGATGATGTACAGCCGCCTGTATCAAAATATTTGCATTAAAATAGGATTACATAGCGAAACCTTCTAAAAATAGGAGGTTTTTTTGATTTGTTAAACTATATCCACAGAAACCCCGAGCACCGATACGTTGATAAGGGTCATTTCAAAGTAACAGCAATGGTATAATAGAGGTATAAAGACTAAGGGGGAAGCATATGGGGATGACAGGAATATTTATAATAGGGGCAATTATTATCGTCCTTATAATAGGGATTACTGCACTTGTTACAACAAAAGCATACGAATACAAGCACACTATTGATCCATTAGATCAAAATCAGAATTTGAGTGGTAAAGATGAGATTCGCACATCTGAACCGCATGAATAAGCGAAAAAAAGAATCCCCAGATAAAAAGGGGATTCCATTTTATTTAGGCAAATACTTGTTTTAAATCTTCTTTGCTTTGTGTCAGCCAAAATCTCATTAACTTTTTTGCACCTTCAAGGTCATGAAGCTTGGCTTGACCGCATTGTTTTTCGTTAGCTGCAGGAATATCAGTTATCTCAACAGCTTCTTTCATCGTTTTATCAAGCACATCTATGATTTCTTCAACAGTCGGCTCACCGCTGACCACTAAATAAAATCCAGTTTGGCATCCCATAGGTGAAATATCAATGATATCAAAGTGAGAATAACCCTCAGAATATTTCCTGATATTAAACGCCAACAGATGCTCTAAAGTGTGAATCGCATCTGGCTTCATAGCCTGTTTATTTGGCTGGCAGAAACGAATATCGAATTTATTAACAACTCCATCGTTTCCTACTTTATGAACACCACAGTGACGAACATACGGGGCTTTAACAGCATTATGGTCCAATTCAAAACTTTCAACAGATGGCATTATAAAACCTCCTTTAATCTCATCCCTTATTTTACCTTTTTTCCATCAATATTTCATCCCTAAAGTTTGAAGTTTGCCCTTTCAGGCATTATGATATGGTTGTATCTAACCATTCTTAATTAAGGAAGTTCATATTATGAAAAAATTATTACTAAAACTAGTCCGTTTTTATCAAGTAGCTATTTCACCTATGAAGCCGCCAAGTTGTAGATTTTATCCAACATGTTCTCAATATGGCCTTGAAGCAATTGAGCGTTTCGGACCAATTAAGGGGAGCTGGCTAACCATAAAACGAATTTCTAAATGCCACCCACTGCATGCCGGCGGATTTGATCCTGTACCTGAAAAACAAGAAAAAAAAGACTCTTGATTTACAAGAAAAAGCCGTGTATCATACTAGATATGCAAATCGTAATCTTTTCGATTTATATTTTTACTCAATAAATCGTAATGAATACGATTAACAGGAGGATACTACTTTGAAAAAATTATCATTGATATTCGCACTCATACTTAGTGCATCTATTTTTCTTACCGGATGCAACAGCGATAATAGCAGGGCTAATACTCCAAATGAAAACCAGCTTTCAATTTATACAACTGTTTATCCATTACAGTATATGGCTGAGCAAATAGGTGGAGAACATGTAAATGTATCTTCTATCTATCCGGCAGGTGTAGATGAACATACATTTGAACCAACACAAAAGGATATTATTAATATTGCAGAGTCTGATTTATTTTATTATGTTGGATACAATTTAGAAGGCTTTGTAAATAACGTTACCAAAACATTGGGAAACGAAAATGTGGAAATGATAGCTATTGGTGAAAAAGTAAATCTTGATGCTCATGGACATGAAGATCATGAACACGAAGACGATGGCCATAATCACGGTTCAGTCGATCCGCATTTATGGATAGATCCACTATATGCAAAGGAAATGGCTGAACATATTAAAGATACACTGATTGAGAAGATGCCTGAACAAAAAAGTGTCTTCGAGGAAAATTACGAAACACTGGCTAAAAAGTTCGATGAGTTGAATACAGAATATACAAAGGTATTCAGCGAAGCAGCTCATGATGAATTCCTTGTTTCTCATGCTGCATTTGGATACTGGGAAGAACGTTATGATGTAGAACAAATAAGTGTCTCCGGTATATCTACATCCGAAGAGCCTACTCAAAAATCCCTTGAAAAATTAGTGGATACTGCCAAGGAACATCAACTTAAATATATTTTAGTTGAACAGAATATAAATAGTAAATTAACCGATATTATTAAAAAAGAGGCTAATTTAACAGCATTACCTATTCATAATCTATCTATCCTGACTCAGGATGACATTGATTCAGAACGCGATTATTTTTCAATTGCGAAGGATAATCTGGCTTCACTGCAAAAAGCCTTAAATGATTAATTACGTAAAAAGCTCGAATTCTTTTGGATTCGGGCTTTTTTCTCTTCCTGTATTTACTTCACATAAAAGAGATGAAAAGATGCATTCTATCAAGAGAAAGGAGAGATTTTTATGCCAAATGGCGTTAAATGCTCTGTGAATTCCTGCCACTTTTGGAAACAAGGGAATAAATGTGCAGCAGAAAAAATTCAAGTAAATATGTATTCAGAGGAACGTGCTTATAAAAGTGGCGATACTGGATGCAAAACCTTTCGCCCAGCTGACTTTTTATAAACGAAAGGCTGTCATAAATGGATATTAATCACATACTCAGAAGTTTTAACCAGGAGTTACAAAATGCCAATTCCTTAACATTTCCTATATGCGTGGACTCTTTTACAAATTATTGGAATACTGAGTTCGGATCCCTTGATGAATTACCAGAGGAAGTAGACCAGCTTATAGCCAAACGGGGATTGGAGTTAGGCTTACTGGAAGAAGAAATAAATTAAATAAAGAAAAGCGCCCTGTGACCCAGGCGCTTTTCCCTTAGTAACTTTTCTTTACTAATTCGACAACTTCTTTTTCTGCCACATTTGTAATTGCGGTTATAACTGATAATGGGAGTCCGCGACGCAACAAGATCTCAGCAATCAAGTATTGTTTTTTCGAACGAGCCATTTCTTCCCCGCCTTCTTATGTCTTTTTTTCCATTATACAGGATTTGATAGCTGAATTGAATAAGTCCAACACCCAATATTCAGAATTAACTAAAAAAATTAATTAACTCTCTTCTCACTATTTTGTTTGAAGCATTACGGGGTAATTCCTTACCCATTACTACTTTTTTAGGTATTTTATATCGCGCCAGCCTGGATTCACAAAATTCGATAATCTCTGATTGTTGTAAATGGCTTCCCGGATGGGGGACTATTACGGCAGCGGGAACGGATCCCCACTCATCATCATTAATGCCAATCACTCCCGCTTCTTTTACAAAAGGATGTTCGATCAAAACGGATTCTATTTCTGCTGGATAAATATTTTCTCCACCAGATATAATTAAATCAGAACGTCTATCAATGACAAACAAATACCCTTCCTCGTCGATATAACCGATATCACCCGTATAAAACCAGCCATCATGGAAAGATTCCGGTGCCCTTCCATGAAGATACCCTGGAGTTACATTTGGGCCTTTTACCGCAATCTCTCCCGGTACACCGCCTGCAGCCATCCTTCCATCCACAATAATTTTTATCTCACATGGTAATAATGGCTTACCGGCAGAGCCCAGTTTTCGCATTGCATCTTCAGGAGCCAGTGTGACGATTTGAGAGCATGTTTCTGTCATACCATATGTTTGAAAGACAGGTGTGTTTTTACCCGCAGCCTTTTTCAACAACGCCATAGGAGCTGATCCACCCCCTAACAGCATACAGCGAAATTGCTCAGGGTATGTCCTTTCTCCTAAATCTTCAAGCATTCTTGTCAATGTATTCGTCACAACCGAGCAGATTGTCACCTTCTCTTTCCAAATAGCTTCATTTGCATGCGTAGGGTCAAATCCTCTTTGCAGAACAGTCTCTATCCCATAAATAACTGATCTTAAAAGGATAGATAAGCCACTTATATGGAATAGTGGCATAAAACATAGCCATTTATCATCATCGCGCAACCCTAAATTTAAAGCAGATCCAATCGCACTCCAATAATGGTTTCCGATCGTTTGCTGAACGGCCTTAGGCTTACCAGTCGTACCTGATGTGTACATAATGGTTGCCGTTTGATTTAACGATATGTTCTTCTTTTCTTCAAACGAAATACCCTTAGCCTTCTGTAATTGATCCAGCCTGAGCACAGGAATATCCATTAACATTTCGTTCTCTGATATGAGAAAATTCGCCTGAGCATCTTCTACCTGCCACTCTTTCTCCCGATCTGTTAAACGAATATTCAATAGGACAATCTTGGCGCCAATCAAAAGAAGAGCATGTATAATAAAGACCATCTCCGGCCGATTCTTCATGTTAATTCCAATTACCTGACCTTCCACAACACCCAACTCCGTCAATTTTCGAGCGTATAAATGGGCCATTTCATATAACTCTCTAAATGTCCATTTCTCTCCCTCAAAAGAAAGAGCCGTACGCTCCGGAGTCACATATGCCCGTTGAATCAAAAACTGCGGAACAACCGTATCATGCATCAACATCTTTTCAACCTTCCCTCTGAACGCCTTCGTGATCTATCTGACCAACAAAGCGTTTTTAAGTACAAATACAAATTAACCTAATCACTCTAACTGATACTTACATGTACATAAAAACAGCCTGACGGTAGTCGTCAAGCTGTTTTTCGTTCTCCATTAAGGGAATCGCGGGAATTGGTCGAAGTCCGGATTACGTTTCTCTTTAAATGCATCGCGGCCTTCTTTGGCTTCGTCTGTTGTATAATAAAGCAATGTTGCATCGCCTGCCAGTTGCTGAAGTCCAGCCAATCCATCTGTATCCGCATTGAAAGCTGCTTTTAGGAAACGAAGGGCAGTTGGGCTCTTTTCGAGCATTTCCTCGCACCATTGCACCGTTTCTTTTTCAAGCTGCTCCAGTGGCACCACTTTGTTTACCAAGCCCATATCAAGTGCTTCCTGCGCATCGTATTGACGGCATAAGAACCAAATTTCTTTTGCTTTCTTATGGCCTACGATTCGAGCTAAATATCCTGCACCATAACCTGCATCAAAGCTTCCAACCTTAGGACCTGTTTGGCCAAAACGAGCATTTTCAGCAGCAATTGTTAAATCACATACAACATGCAGAACATGGCCTCCGCCAATAGCATAGCCTGCTACCATCGCCACAACTGGCTTTGGAATAACACGGATCAAGCGTTGAAGGTCAAGAACATTCAAACGCGGAATTTCGTCTTCACCCACATATCCGCCATGACCGCGAACCTTTTGGTCACCGCCAGAACAGAATGCCATGTCACCTGCGCCTGTTAAAATAATAGCACCTATTTCTTTATCATCTCTGGCACGGGAAAAAGCATCAATCAATTCCATTACTGTTTTTGGACGAAATGCATTGCGTACCTCTGGACGGTTGATGGTAATTTTAGCAATGCCGTTATATCTTTCATATAAAATATCTTCATATGTACGAATGGTTACCCAATCAAAAGCCATTTCTAATTCCTCCCTCTAATAAACTCACTTACTATTCTACCAAATATTTTGGGTTCTTCCACGTGTATTGCATGGCCAGTGTCATTTATTGTTTCAAATTGGCATATATTAAGGCAATTCTGCATTTTCAAGGCCAATTGAACGAACTTTTTATCCCTTGCTCCCGCTAGTAATAAAACGGGAAAAGCCAGCTCTTTTAATTCACTCCAAAATGATGGCTGGGAGCCTGTACCCATTCCCAACAAACTATTTCGCAAGCCAATACTGGTATGAGATACTCTCTCCTGTCTAATTTCTGCTTTCTTAGCATTTGACAGTCTTTCTTGTGAAGCAAATAACGGAATCTTCTCCCACTCATCTATAAATCTTTCTATCCCATATTCTTTGATACGTTCTGCCAATTGTGCATCACTATGAGCCCTGGATAACCGTTCTTCTTCACTCTCGAGACCTGGTGATGAACTTTCTAAAATGAGAGTCTGCACAAATTCAGGGTATAGAACAGCAAACCCCAATGCCAGTCTGCCTCCCATTGAATAACCAAGAATATGCACACTTTCGATATTTAAAGTGATTAAAATATCCTTAATATCTTTAGCAGCCTTTTGCATTTTATATCTCTCTGGATTTATAGGCGCTTCTGTCAGACCATGTCCTAATAAATCCAAACTGATAAATTGAAAACAATGCTTGTAATCCTGAATAAATGTATCCCAAGTCTTCATGGATCCCGTGAATCCGTGCAAAAGGAGCACAGGCTGCCCTGCTCCTTCCAACTGCACATGATACGTTACTCCATTAATGGACAACATGTGCTTATTCGCCATCATTCATCATTCTTATTTCCCGGGAAACATGCTGAACGACTTCCCTGTATCTTTTCACATCATAGGAACGGCTTGTACAAACTTCAACAATACGGAAATCCGGATTGGCTACCCAGTCCTGAATGGAATCAGTCACTTCTTCCCAAGTTTCCGGCTTTTTATAGTTTGCTCCATACAAAGCAGCTGTATGATTAAAGTGTAAGCCATGAGGCGTACCAAAAAGCTCTTCAAAATGTTTTTCTTCAGCAGACTGAGGCAGGTAAGAAAAGATTCCACCGCCATCATTATTCACGACCAGAACCAGAAGCTTTAATTGATACATTTTAGCTGCCAGGAAACCATTCATGTCATGAAATAAGCTGAGGTCTCCAAGTGCCAGTACAGTTGGTATTTCAGAGGAAGCGCTGATTCCTGCAGCAGTTGAGATAAGGCCATCTATCCCGTTAGCTCCCCTGTTTGCCAATATCCTAATCTGCTTAGTTGTTTGAAAGAAAAATGAATCTACGTTTCGAATAGGCATGCTATTGCCAACTACTAAGTTAGCTTTTTCCGGAAGTAAACTTTCCAATAGAGAAAATAATTTACCTTCCTGCATCCCTGTTTCATCCTGTATAGTCAGCAGCCCTTGTTTCGCCACTTCATTCATTCCTTGCCAAAGAGAAAGCCAAGCTCTTCTTTCTGTATTTTCATGTATAGTAAGACTTTCTTTAACCGAGTGACAGAAAGCCGCTTCATCACAATACACCATATGGGTACTTACTCCCGCTGGCTCTCTCCAGCCGCTGCCCCCATCTATTACAATATGATTTGTCTGTTTACACTTTTTCACAAATTGCAATACTGGTTTAGACACTGGCATTGCACCAAACCGAATAATTAAATCTGGTGTAATGTTCCCGTGAATTGCTTCTTCCTTAAGAAAAGTATCATATGTTTCAATTACGTGCTGATTTCCACCTGCCCTTAATTGCGATAAAGGATCAGCAAGAATCGGATATCCCGTTTCTTCAGCGAAATTCAAAACAACTTCTTTAAAATCAGGTTGATCAATAGGACCACAAATAATAATTCCTTTTTCGCTTTCCTCAATTAAACGAAGATATGTATTCAACTGAGAATCAGCCAGCTTACGGTGTCCATGTGCAATATCGATACACGCATTTGAATGGTCCGTCCTACGAATCCACTTTTCCATTTCGCTTAAAATTGGAATGAGTGGCTCTCGTAAAGGGAAATTAACATGAACAGGTCCGGCAGGCTCTAGGATTGAATTACTGATGGCTCTGCTCGCTACAGTGCGTGCATACTGGAGCATCATTTCTCCGGAATCAGGCAGAGACATTTCTACAAACCATTTCACATGCTTCCCATAAAGGTTTATTTGATCGATGGCCTGTGGTGCTCCAACATCTCTTAATTCATGCGGACGGTCAGCAGTAAGAACAATTAATGGCACTCTTGAATAATAGGCCTCCACGATAGCGGGAAAGTAGTTGGCAGCCGCTGTACCTGATGTACATAATAAAGCGACAGGCTTTCTCTTTTCCTTAGCCATCCCAAGTGCAAAAAAGGCGGCCGATCTTTCATCGATATTAATATGAACATTCATATCCGGATGTTCAGCCATACAATAGGCGATTGGTGTAGATCTGGATCCTGGACTAATGACAACATCATTCACTTCCGCTCGGGCTAGTTCATCTACAAAGGATGCTATAAAAGCAGTTAGCTCTTCTTGGTGATTCATATATTCCTTCCCTCCAAAGCTGAAAGCATGGGTTTAAATTTCACTTTTGTCTCCATATATTCACTTTCAGGATTTGATTTTTCTACAATCCCACAGCCCGCATATAGAGATGCTTTATCCTTCTTTAATAAACCTGAGCGGATTCCTACAGAAAAATCACCATTTCCGTATAGATCCATCCATCCTATTGGAGCAGCATAAAATCCTCTATCCATACCTTCATATTTTTCTATTTTCTCCATAGCAATATTTCTTGGTGAACCTCCCAAAGCAGGTGTTGGATGAAGCAATTCCACAAAGTCCAAAACAGAAGTGCCAGGCAGACTCACACAATTTACCGGTGTATAAAGATGTTGTATATTTTTCAGCTTCATTAATACGGGAGCATCAGGAATATTAATCTCGATGCAATGCTCTTCCATCGCCTTTTTAATCATATTGACTACAAACTGATGCTCGGATCGATTTTTATCATCATTTAATAATTCATTTCCTAAGGCTGAATCAATTTCATCATCTTCATTTCTTGGCGTTGATCCTGCCAAACAAGCAGAAAATACAGCGGCCCCCTCTTTTTTTATCAGCCTTTCCGGAGATGCACCTATAAAACAATCATCTCCGGACTCTAGCCCAAAAATAAAGCTTCCGTTTTGCTGAACCATTAAATTTTCAAGTACTTTATAAGATGGAACTTCATCTTCAAATTGCAAACTTAATTCACGAGCCAGGACGATTTTCTCCATCTGTCCGTTTTGGATATCATCGACAGATTTTAGTATAGCCTGTTTCCACTCTTCCACAATATGTTCTTGCTGTTCTAAGATAGCTGGCATTTCTTTTTGGCCGGAATCAGACATAGACAAAAAAGCATCTCTATCTTCGATAAATTGGCGTACCTCTTTATCTGACATATGAGGAGTCAAATAAATAGAGGAAGTTAAGTATGAACCGTGCTTTGTTTCTGTAATTAAAAACTTAGGTATATAAAATAAATAACTGCCAAATTGGCTCCAGGTGGAACCCGGCTCTGTATTTTTAGAGTTAAAGGAAAAACCGCCAAAGCATAAAGGTCCTGTGCCTTTTCCAGAGTTAACCCCATTTACAATAGCTGACTCCTTTAGGGCAGTCCATTTATCCTTAATATCCTTAAAACGTTTTTCTCCATTAGTAAGAGATTGTATCTTACGTGCTGTTCCAATCCCGGCTAAATACAATTCATTATCCGGATCTTTCCAGTAAAATCGCTCACCTTTATATAAACACTCACTTGATTGATAGATATCGATCGGTTTCTTATTGGTAATGGCCTCAACATGACTGAATAAGATTGGCATAGCAATCCTTTTTACTGTATGTAAGGCTTCAGTCAATCCCTGTTGAATATCTGTCATTTGCTTTATTGCCATTCAAATCCCTCCGTTGCTCCTATTTCCAATAAACCTATTTAAAGATACACCTGTAGAAATTAAGCTGTCAATTTTTGTAGTTTCTTAATTTTCATTTTAAAGCATATATTCTCATCATCATTTGATAGCGATTCCATTCCGTTTGCTCCCTGTATGGTATCTTCTATCCACAAAAATGAAGTTTATTCCATAAACAAATCATCAAACTTATTTTCCCTATTAATACGGATCCTTACTATTATAATATCTTTTTCTTAAAGCCTGAACCATTATGACTTTCTAACAGGTCTACTATAGAGGATAAATGTATTGACACTTGCTATAACATTTACCTACACTGATTTAGTATAGTAATAATAGTGGGAATAATATGAGTTGTAGAACTCTTAAAATATTATATTTTATACTAATAGTTTAACATATTGATTTACCACTATTCGCTAGTAACTTATAACGTAAAGGGGATTAACAAAATGCAAGATCACTCGCATACTCCTGCGAAGACAGGATTACCCAGAAAAAGTTGGCGGGTATGGTGGAAATTAACCAGGCCACACACATTAACAGCTGGTTTTACACCTGTGTTGGTTGGAACAGCACTGGCTCATGAACATATACCTTCGCTGAATATCGGGTTATTTGTGGCTATGATGGCTGCCGCACTGCTTATCCAAATTGCCACGAACCTATTTAATGAATATTATGATTTCAAAAAGGGACTCGATAATGAGGAATCCATTGGGATCGGTGGTGGAATCGTACATGAAGGTTTGTCACCAAAGTCGATTCTTGCAATAGCACTTGTTCTGTATGGCATATCAGCACTGATTGGTGTTTATATATGCGCAAATAGCAGCTGGTGGTTGGTACTCATCGGAATATTATCAATGTCAATGGGATACTTATATACTGGTGGACCGCTCCCAATAGCCTATACCCCATTTGGTGAGATTACATCCGGTTTCTTTATGGGCTGCCTGATTATCTTGATTTCTTATTTTATTCAAACTGGAAATGTGACATTAGATGTATGGCTCGTAACTGTCCCATTCTTTTTGACCGTGGGTGCTATTCTGTTATCAAATAATATTCGCGACAGAGTCGGGGATAAAAAGGGTGGCCGAAAAACATTGGCAATCCTGATTGGCAAGAAAAACGCCATTATCGTACTGGCAGCCATGTTTGCTCTCTCCTATGTATGGGCATTCGTACTTGTGTTCTCAGGTATTACTTCTCCTTGGACATTACTTGTGCTATTGAGCATTCCAAAAGCGGTACAAGCCGTGAAAGGATTTGTTGCCAATGACACTCCACCGGAAATGATGCCTGCCATGAAAGCAACAGGCCAAACGAACACATTCTATGGTCTTTTATTTGCATTTGGTATGTATATTGGATTCTTCTTCTAAATCTTTTGATAAGCCTCTTAGTAGAGGCTTATTTTTTACTGCTCTAATTTTGCTATTTCTCTTAAATGTTTCTCTACTGTTTGATGGGGTAAATGTAACAATACAAGTTACTAATTACAGTTAAGGAAGTGGTAGCATGCTAAGTAAGGATCAACTTCAAGCTATGACAGATAGATTAAAAGAACAAAAAGAAGAATTTCAAAGCAAATTAAATACAAAAAGAAACAGCCGGCTTGACCTGAGTGAGCGTGAAGCATCCGGAGAACTATCATCCTATGATAATCACCCTGGTGATCTCGGTACAGAATTATTTGAGCGTGAAAAAGATGTCGCTCTAGAACTACATGAAGAAGAGCAATTAAATGAAATAGAAGCAGCACTGTCTGCAATAGAAGAAGGCACATACGGTGTATGTAAAGAGTGCGGAAAGGATATTCCATACGAAAGGCTAGAGGCCATTCCATCCACCCTCTATTGTATCGAGCATTCAAAAAAACAGGAATTAAGCAATCACCGTCCAATTGAGGAAGATGTCATTCAGCCACCAAAGCCAGATTCCCTTCAAAGAACGTATGATCGTCGAATAGAAGACTACACAGACAGCTATCAGGAGGCTGCTCAATACGGAACCTCTGAAACTCCGTCCGATATGGTTAGAGATGTAAAAGGATATGAAGATCTGTATCCTGATCAAACAGAGGATGAAGGTTTCGCAGATGAAGTTGAGTCATTCGTTGGTAATGGTCCGGACGGAGAACGTAAAGTATATCAAAGCGATGCAAAAACCGATTATGAAGAACGCCTGGAGGATGAAAACCTGGAGTCAAATTTAGGAGATATTCCTTACCGAAAAAGAGATAGCTATGTGGACAATAACAATAAATAAGGCAGCCCTATTGGCTGTCCTTTTTTCTCTGCTGCTATATATAACTATAATCTTTAAAGAGATTTCATTGAGCTGTTTTTCACTTAATGATTAGTCTAATTAATAGCTCATAACAGTTACATATGACAAAAAGTAGCTTCTGCTTAAAACATTACACAAGGTAAAAAGGCAACCTATATTCCTTTAATCAATGGAATATAGGTTGCCTTTATCTATTTTACATAATTTATTTGTTTCTTTGATTTACAGAGTTCACATTCCAGATGTCTGTTGCATATTCCTGAATTGTTCGATCGCTTGAGAAAAATCCTGAATTAGCAATATTTATTACACTTGATGAATTCCATTTCTTTTTGTCTTGATAAGATGCCTCTACTTTTTCCTGTGTACTTGCATAGGAACCAAAATCCCTTAATACAAAATATTGATCATTTTCTAATAGCAGAGAATCATAGATCATATCAAACATTCCAGATGTATTCGGGAAGAATCCGTTAATTAATTGGTTTACAGCCTGATGAATTCTTCGATCAAGCATATAATATTCTGAGGAGTGATAACCTCCATGTGCGTTGTAATTCATAACTTCCTCTGACGATAATCCGAATGTAAAGATATGGTCTTCTCCGACTCTCTCAAAGATTTCTACATTAGCCCCATCCATTGTACCGATGGTCAAGGCACCATTCATCATAAATTTCATATTACCTGTTCCGGATGCTTCTTTACTAGCAGTCGAAATTTGTTCACTTAATTCAGCAGCAGGGAATATTTCTTCAGCCAGAGATACCCGATAATTTTCGAGAAATACGACCTTTATATAATCTTTTGTGTCAGGATCATTATTTACTTTATCCGCAACGGTGTTAATCAATTTAATGATTTTTTTGGCATAGTAGTATCCCGGAGATGCCTTAGCTCCAAATATAAAGGTACGCGGATATGGCTTGAAATTTGGTTCTTCCTTCATTCGATTGTATAAATACATAATGTGAAGAACATTTAACAATTGGCGTTTATACGCGTGCAAACGTTTGACCTGCACATCAAAAATACTATCTGGATTAATAGTTATACCATTTTGTTCTTTAATCCGCTTAGCCAGCATTTTCTTATTGTCTGCTTTAACTTTCATTAGCTCTTCTAAAAAGGAGGAATCCGTACTAAACCGCTCCAATTCCTTCATATATACCGGATCAATTTGCCACTTTTCGCCGATTGCTTGCGAAATTAAACGGGAAAGTCCTGGATTGGATTTCAATAGCCATCTGCGATGAGTAATACCATTGGTTTTATTATTAAACTTTTCAGGAAAAACCTGATAGAAATTGTTCATTTCTCTCTTCTTGAGAATCTCAGTATGCAGATGGGCTACTCCGTTTATACTATGGCTGCCTGCAATAGCTAGATGGGCCATTTTAACCTGATCATGAGCAATGATAGCCATATCCTCTATCCTTTGCCAATCACCCGGATACAGCTCCCATAGTTGCTGACAGAACCGCTCGTTAATCTCATTTACAATCATAAAGATTCTCGGCAATAATGGTTGGAATAAACGAATTGGCCATTTTTCCAATGCCTCAGAAAGCGTCGTATGATTCGTATAAGATATCGTTTTGGTGGTTACTTCCCATGCTTCATCCCATGACATTTTTTCTTCATCTAACAAGATCCTCATTAATTCCGGGATGGCCAGAACAGGGTGAGTATCATTTATATGTATTGATACGTATTCATGCAATTTGCTCATAGGAATATTCTTTTGGCGATATGTCTTTAATATGGTATGCAAACTGGCTGAGACAAGGAAATACTGTTGTTTTAAACGCAGAATTTTCCCGCTGTCTTCTGTATCATCCGGATAAAGAAATTCTGATACCAATTCTGTATCACGCTTGTAACGCATAATATCGCGATGATAAGGAGCCGGGGCAGGCTCAGCATTCCACAATCTGAGTGTATTTACCGTTTCATTATGATAGCCAACAACCGGTATGTCATAGGGTACAGCCATTATTGGCTCTGTATCAATATGACGGAAACCTAAACGGCCATCAGAATCTGTATAGGATTGTACTTCTCCCCAAAAAGGTACCATTACTGCCTGATCGGCTTTTCGAACCTCCCATACATGTCCATTTTGAAGCCATTGTTCCGGATATTCAACTTGTACGCCATCAATGATTTTTTGCTCAAATAACCCATATTTATAGCGGATTCCACATCCATGACCAGGCAATTCCAAGGAAGCAATGGAATCCATGAAACAAGCAGCTAATCGGCCTAACCCACCATTACCGAGCGCAGAATCCGGCTCAAGTGTTTCCAGTTCAGAAAAGCTAATCCCTAAATCCTCGAGCCCGTCTTCCACTACTTTTTGTATGCCAAGATTTAAGACATTACTCCCCATAATTCTACCGAGTAAAAATTCAATTGATAAATAGTAGACCTGCTTTGTCTTCGTTTCTCTATATAATTGATTGGTTTTAATCCAATTCTTACTTATATATTCACGAATCATAATTCCTAAAGTATGATATTGCTCCTGCGGAGTCGATTCTGCAAATGTTTTTCCATAAGACATTTCAAGCTTAGATATAAAGGCTTCCTTAAACAGTTCTTTATTATCAAACATCTAAATCAGATCCTCTCAATCAAATCTTTATACAAAACCTCATACTCTGCTGCTGAACGTGCCCAGCTATAGTCCTTCTTCATCGAATTCTTAACAATCTTTTTCCACTCAGATGGATTATGATAAAAAGATAATGCCCTACGTATTGTATAAAGCATGTCATGAGCATTAAAGTTAGTGAATGAAAAACCATTGCCCTCGCCAGTAAATTCATTATATGGCTGTACAGTATCGCGCAGACCACCTGTTTCCCTAACAATCGGCAATGTACCATATCTCATTGCTATTAATTGGCTTAACCCACAAGGTTCAAATTTAGAAGGCATTAGGAACAAATCTGCTCCAGCATATATTTGATGGGCTAAATCTTCATTAAAACCAATATGGACCCGTAATTTATCTTGATACCATTGGGACGTATAACCAAAGAAATGCTCGAATTGCGGATCGCCTGTACCCAGCATGATCATTTGGATATCTTCCTGCAAAATCTCATGGAATACAGCTCTAACCAGATCAAAGCCTTTCTGAGAGGTTAAACGCGAAACAACGGCAATCAGCGGCTTGCTATCATCTACCGGTAAATTGAAATACTCCTGGAGATAACGTTTATTCGCTTTTTTGCCTTTCAGAGAATTGACTGAAAACTCACTGGCAATCGCAGCATCTTTTTTTGGATTATATAAGTCATTGTCAATTCCATTTAAAATCCCATATAAATCTGAGTCTCTTGCCTGAAGCAATCCATTCAGACGCTCACCGTAATAGTCAGTTTTAATCTCCTCTTTATATGTAGGGCTGACAGTAGTAATTGCATCCGCATAAACCAGTGCTGATTTCATAAAGTTGACGTTTCCGTCAAATTCCAGCTGGTTAAAGTAGTCATCATGAATCCCCAGTACATCATCAAGAAAACTTTTTCCATAAATACCCTGGAATTGCAGGTTATGAATTGTAAATATATTTTTGATGTTTGCTAATTTCGTATTCTGGTGCTGAGTTTTCAATAAGAATGGAATCATTCCCGTATGCCAATCATGTGTATGAATAACATCCGGTAAAAATGGAATATGATAAAGTGCTTCAACAGCCGCTTTACAGAAATAAGCAAAACGTTCACCATCGTCAAATTGCTCATAAAGTTTTGGTCTATGGAAATAATATTCATTATCCATAAAGTAATAAATGACACCATCATATTCAGCTTCAAAAATACCGCAATACTGTCTTCTCCAGCTTAACTGAACTTCAAATTCAGCAATTTTTTTCGCTGAATTAAAAAAATGAGTAGGTATCGTCCCATACTTAGGAAGCAACACTCTTACCTCATGACCTAACTTTTTTAATTCTTTCGGAAGAGAGCCGGCTACGTCAGCCAGCCCTCCAGATTTAGCAAAGGGTACACATTCAGATACTACAAATAATACATTCACGAGTTCATCAACGCTCCTTGTTTTACACCTTTTTGAATAACAATTGGTTGGAATGGAGACCCAATCAGAACTGTTCCATCAGCAATTTCTACATCCTTATCGAGAATTACATAATCGAGTTTGCAATTCTTACCGATCTTTGTTTTCTGCATGATTATGGAATTTTTAATAGAAGTACCTTCATCAATATTAACGGCCCTGAAGATGATACTCTGCTCTACTTCACCTTTTATGAAAGAACCGTTGGCAACCATTGATTGGCTTACATGAGACTTCTCACTATACTTGGAAGGTGGCTCATCCTTAACTTTTGTATAGATAGGACGTTCCTTCATGAATAACTGACTCCAATTTTCTTCTTTAAGGAGATCTATACTTGATTGAAAATAGGCATTAATAGAATTGATATTCGCCAGATAACCTTCATACTGATAAACACAGATAGCGAAGTCGGAATAATGATCTTCCACAACATCCTTTAAACTTGTGTAACCCGTTTGTTTCCGCTCATCAATTAATTTAACAAGCAGTTCTTTTTTAAGGATGAACATTTCAAGTGATTCTTTATCTTTTTTAATTTCCGTAATATCACATTTGTTTTGTATGTGATATTTGAGAACAGCATTAAAATCGATATTGCAAACGGTTTGACTGTTAGCAACGATCACATACTCCTGTTTACTTCTTTCAAGATAGGTCATATGATAAGCAAAGTGATCAAACGAGTGAACCTCACCAGATACATCTTCTGTATGAGGCACCGGAAGAAAGAATAGTCCATCTCTTTTCCTATTCAAATCCCAATTCTTGCCTGTTCCTAAATGGTCCATTAACGATCTGAAATGTGCCTGTGGATAAACAGCTACATTAGATATGCCTGAATTAACCATGCTTGAAAGAATAAAATCTATTAAACGGAAACGACCAGCTATTGGTAATGCTGCAACATTCCGACTTTTTGTTAAAATATCCAGGGACTCAAAACTATTCGTGGCATCTATAATACCCAATAGTGATTTACTCATATTTTCAACGCCTTTCACTATATCAAGATAATTTTATAACATTCTCTTCTGTTAACAGTTCTGGATTAACCAATATAACATCTTCATCATCAATAGGTCTGATCACCTGGTTATCCGGTATAACAGCACCTGGGGGAATAATAGCCTTTTCAATATAGACGTTCTTTCCGATAATGGCATCTGACATGATTACAGAATCTTTTACATGTGCGTCTTTGCCAATCTGTGCTCCATAGAAAACGACTGACTTTTCCACCTTACCTTCAACAATACATCCTTCGTTAATCAGTGATTCTTTAACCTCTGCTTTGTTAGATAGATATTGTGGCGGTCTGTTCGGATTAACTGAATAAATGCGCCATGAATAGTCATAAAGATTTAATTCACAGTCTTCGTCCAGTAAATCCATATTAGCTTCCCAATAACTTTTCAGTGTACCAACATCTTTCCAATATCCTTCAAATGGATAGGCATATACCTTTTTATCATCATTTAATAATAAAGGTATGATATCCTTACCAAAATCCCTTGTGGAATCTTCATTTTTAGCATCTTTAATTAAATAGTCTTTTAGAACTTTTCGATTAAATATATAGATACCCATAGAGGCTAAATTATTTTTCGGATTTTTTGGTTTCTCTTCAAATTCCATTACAGAATAATCTTCTCTGGTGTTCATAATTCCAAACCTGCTTGCTTCATCCCAAGGTACAGGAATAACAGAGATAGTCGCATCGGCTCCTCTTTCCTCATGGAAGCTCAGCATTTTATCATAATCCATTTTGTAAATATGATCTCCTGAGAGAACAATCACATAATCCGGATCATATTGGTCGATATAGTTTAAGTTTTGGTAAACCGCACTTGCTGTACCTGTATACCATCTCATTTCCTTTGAAGCCGAATATGGAGGTAAAACAGTAACTCCGCCATCTTTTAAATCCAGATCCCAGGCACTTCCGTTAGAAAGATAGGAATTAAGCAATAATGGCTGGTATTGCGTTAATACCCCTACCGTATCTATTCCAGAGTTCGTACAGTTACTTAATGTGAAATCTATAATTCTATATTTACCACCAAATGGGACTGCCGGTTTTGCAACATCAGCTGTCAAAGCCTCAAGCCTTGTTCCTTGTCCTCCCGCCAGTAGCATTGCGACTATTTTTTTCTTTGCCATTTTCATTTAACTCCTTCCGTTTTTTAATGGGACGCAGTACAGTAATTCCAAATGGAGGTACCTTTATCTTTACGTGATATGGTCTCCCATGAAAAGTACCTTCTTCTGCGATGATTTTCTTTTTATTAACATGATTGCTTCCACCATATTGGATTGCATCACTATTTATGACCTCTTTGTACTCCTGTTTATCAGGTACCCCAACTTTATATTCTTCATAAGATATATTTTTGAAATTACACAATATTATCAATGGATTTCCTTCTCGATCACGACGAATAAATGAGAAAATGGACTGATCGGTGTTATGAACATCAATCCACTCAAATCCTTCAGGATAATCATCTAACTCATATAACGGCTTTGACCGTTTATAAAACTTTAGTAAATCTGTAAAGAAATGATTTAATGTTTGATGAGAATCATAATTTAGTAGATGCCAATCAACCTGTTCTTTATCCTTCCATTCTGAGAACATTCCCAGCTCTCCACCCATGAATAATAATTTTTTCCCCGGGTGGGTTGTCATAAATCCCATAAGTAATTTCAACTGAGAAAATTTTTCTTCGTAGCTTCCTGGCATTTTATCAAGAAGAGATTTTTTACCGTGGACCACTTCATCATGTGACAAGGGTAAAATAAACCGTTCCGTATAAGCATACATTAAGGAGAATGTTACTTTATTATGAAGAGCCTTCCGAGAATACTGATCTGATTCCATGTACTCTAAAATATCGTTCATCCAACCCATATTCCACTTATATGTAAATCCTAAACCTCCCTCACTAGCCGGCTTAGTTACGTTAGGCCAATCAGTTGAGTCTTCAGCCATCATAAGAACTGTAGGATCGGATTCTTTTACAACTCGGTTAAGTTTCTGTAAAAAATCTATAGCATGTGGATTAACGTCACCACTATATGTATTGGGCCAATAAATGATATTTGCGACAGCATCCACTCTAAATCCATCTATGTGAAAGTACTTCATCCAATATCTTGCGTTGGAAATTAAAAAACTATGAACTTCTGGTTTACTCAGGTCAAAATTTGCTGTTCCCCATACTGGATTCTCTCTATGTTTGAGATCAGAGTATTCATAAACAGGTGATCCATCAAACATAAATAACCCATGAGCATCTTTGCAATAGTGACCAGGTACCCAATCAAGCAATACACCTATGTTATGCAGGTGACATTGATCGATAAAATATTTCAAGTCTTCAGGTCTGCCATATCGGCTTGTTGGTGAATAATAACCTGTACTCTGATAGCCCCATGATCCGTCGAACGGATGTTCAGTTAGTGGCATAAGCTCAATATGCGTAAAGCCCTGATCAACTACATAGGGGATGAGTTCATCGGCCAGGTCACGGTATGTATAAAATTCTTCAATCTTGCATTCATCGCTTGGTATGGACACTTGCCCTTCCTGAATATGTTTTCTCCATGTTCCTGAATGAATTTCATAAATGAACATGGGGTTCTCTTCATGTTGTTTCTTTGATTTCTTCTTAAGCCAGGACGCATCATTCCATTTATATGAATCATCTAAAGGATATACGACAGATGCAGTATGAGGCCTTATTTCTGAATAAAAGGCATATGGATCACTCTTTAGAGCTATTTCTCCAGATGCTGCTTCAATTTCATATTTATATATATGTCCGTCCAGGTTTTTATCTACCAGAAGCGTCCAAATACCCTGTTCAGAAACTCTTTTTAACTCATAACCTTTACCGTTCCAATTATTAAAAGAACCCACCAAGCGTATCTGACGGGCGTTTGGTGCATATACTGTAAACCTTGTATGTATATCATCATTTACCTTTATCAAATGGGAACCGAACAGTTTATATGCATCATAAAGAGAGCCTTCATGAAACAAATGAACCTGATAATCTGTTGGGATAGCATTAGGCATATTATCACCCTTTCTAGAATTTTCTCAATATACTAATTAAACTACTTATTCTGTAACTAAATCAAATGCAAAAATTGTTAATTTAGCTACAAAAAGCTCTATTCCACTACTTTTTGGAATTAGTAAGATAAATTAACAGGCTTCAGTATAATATATCCATAATATAGTCTATAGAAACTTAAATACTATTATTTTATGTTAAATATATAATTATATAGGAAAAATATGAACGGAGTGGTTCCACCACTCATGAATGAGTTTATTACTTTTATGTAAGAAGATATTAAATTATTTGTTTATTATATTATTTATCTATATTATACAAAATATTCTTATAATTCAAGACCAAGAGGGGAACTTAGATACTTTGGCATATATATATGTCGTTCACCATAGAACTTTAGGATATACAATCGAGGAATGGATGATGTTGTTGGGTTTATTCTTCTGAGGGCTTCTTTATATCGATTGAGGATTTAAGAATTACTATATTCTTTAAAGGAGAACATTATTCGTGAAATTTTTATATAAAGACAAACCTTTACAATTACTTTTTATTTTCTCATGGATCTACTAATTAAAGCAAGACTTAAATAAATAGTACCCTGTCAGAATACTATAAGAAGATGTCTATGCGAGCGTTCAATTGCTTACTTATGTTGATTTATGAATCAAATGAGGGTTTATCGTGAGGCATATTTGTGGAGGTTCGAACAGTAACATTAGTATAGAGTAAAATGACAATAGCTTATAGCGAAATTTTTCTTAATTCCCAAATGGGAAAACAATTCAAGAATTGACTCACACATATATTCAAATTACAGGTAGAAGTGGATTTTCAATTGGGTTGATATAATCCTTACTAACAGAGATCTTGAAATTTTACATGGTATTCCTCTTAAAAATACATGATAATCAGTTCGGCTGTATTCTCGCACTATTTTAGACTTTAACTGTCATTAGAATCTTATCTTTGCCTTCTTATAAGGCGTTTAGGAGACAATGTATTTAACGGACAGAGCTTCTTTGGCAGCTAATAATTAAGATTTCATTTAATAAAATGATATATAAAAAAACCATGTACATGATGTACATGGTTTTTATGACCCCTACGGGATTCGAACCCGTGTTACCGCCGTGAAAGGGCGGTGTCTTAACCGCTTGACCAAGGGGCC